>URWG01000028.1 GCA_900551495.1 uncultured Eubacteriales bacterium | reverse complement strand
AGCGATGAAGTGCTTGCCGTGACCCATGAAGCCCGGGGTCTGAACGCCGCCGCCCGTCATGGAAGCCATCTCGGAGAAGGTCATGCCCAGCGGGGTCATGCCGGCGTGCTCGCGGCAGGTAATGACGACGCCCATCGAGCAAGGCTCGACGCCGCAGATACACTCGAAGCAGCCGCAGGAGGTCATCGGGTCCTGGAACAGGGAGTACAGCGTGACGTGCTCCAGCGCACCGTGGGAATACTTCTGTACTGCCTCGTCCACGTCCTCGTAGCGACCGAGGCGCTCGTCGATGCAGTGCTCCTTCGGCACGACCTGGCACGGACCCTGCGGGTCAAGCTCGTTGGTCGCTTTCGCGTCCAGCCACGACACTGCGCCGCAAAGACCCAGACGCTCCGGGGTGACGATGCAGACGTGGCTCGGGGAGAACGCCTGGCACATAATGCAGGTGTAGAACACGGGCACGGACTCGTCGGTCATCGAGGCAAGACGCTCGTCGCGCTTGTCGAAGATGGTGTTGGCGGCGGCGCGCAGCTCCTTGTTCTTCTCGTCGCCGATGACGATGCGGACCTGGCACTTATCGACAACGGTGTCAAATTCGCTCTTGATCTTGGCGTAGAGGACCTCGCCGATGTGCTTGAAGCGGAAGCCCGCCTCAAAGTCCGCCTTGTTGACGCGGATACGGATCATATCGCGCTGACCGGTGTGCATCAGACCCTCGACGCAGTTGAGGAAGCTGTGGATCTTGCGCTCCATGACCGGCTCAAAGTCGGGCTGCATCGCCTTGCCCGCGACCTCGACGGTGTAGGACAGGGAGATCTTGGTGCCGACGGGAATTTCGTCCATCTCGGGACCGTCCACGATGATCCTGTGATCCTCGATCTCGGAGGCTTCCTTGGTGATGACCAGCTCGAAGCAGTCCTTGCGGGAGCCGTCCACCTCAACCTGCATATCGCCCTTGCGGATGATCTCGCCCTCGAACGCGGAGGAGAAGGACACGGGGATGTCGATGTTCGTGATCTTCAGCTTGATGCCGCGCGCCTCGATGGAGGTGTCGATCCAATCCTTGGTGTTTTCGTAGATAATCAGGGACTTCGGAACAGCCCACATATCGTTGGTGTCGTTGGTGATGACCGGGAAGCCCAGCTTGATCGCGCCGGCGCCGCAGGCAACGGTAATGTCGTTGACGGGGGCATAGGCGTTGACGAACGCGTTGATGCGCTCGAAGGTGTACTTATGGAAGCCGTCGGCATCGCCGGGCTGGATGTTGCCGAAGATCATGGCGGCGCGGACGACCAGCGAAATAACGTGACCGACCGACCAGATTTCGTTGCCGACGGGGACGACGCGGACGCCGAAGTTCATGTTCACGCCCTTTTCGTTGAGCTGATCGATAATACCGCCGATCAGGAAGACGAAAATGCCGCGGGACTGGTAGCCCTTGACGGTCTCGACCGCCTCCTCCGCAGAGGGAGCCGGTCCGATCATGACGACGAAGCCGGGGATGTCGCCGGTGACCAGCGGGACACCGAGCTCACGGACCTCGGCGTCGGAGAAGTGACCGTGGTAGGTCGTGCCCTCGTAGGGGGCGGCGCTGCGGGCGTATTTGCAAGCCTCGATCAGCTCGGCGGCAATGGCGGTGCCGACGCCGGAGGAGAAGATGGAGGCGGTGCGGTTATCGCGGGTCATCATTGCCTTGACCTCGGCAAGGGCAGCCTTGAGGTCACCGACCTTCTCGACCTTGCGGCCGATGTAGGCGTAGACGCAGGCAAGGAAATACGCGGTGGAGGGCATGGTCAGCGGAGCGGCTTCGCCCAGCTCGGCGACGACGGCATTGACCTCCGCCTCCGCCTTGGCGAACATTTCGTCCGAACCGCTAAATACTCGCTCAAAAAGTGTTCTCATGATGTTATTTCATCCTTTCAGCTTCATTCGCGCTCCGACGGAAGCGCGGGAAAAGGCTTGATTTTCAGTGCAAGACCTCTGATCGGTCCAATTTTTCCTTGATGGCGCGGATCTCCGCCAGCGCGGTGGGGGAGCAGTCGTAGGGCGACAGACCGCGGCGGTCGGCATCGATCACCTCGGGGTTGTAGCTCAAAAAGCCCAGCAGGTCCTCCTCGGGGATCCGGCTGCGGAGGAACTCCTTGTCGCTCTCGTCGCGTACCTTGTTGGCAACGACGCTCACCTTCGTGATGCCGATGTCGCGCGCCAGCTCCTTGATGCGCGTGTAGGTCTGAATGGAGCGCGCGCCCGGCTCGATGACGACGATGAAGCGGTCCATCATGCTTGCAGTGCCGCGTCCGAGGTGCTCCAGCCCCGCCTCCATGTCCATAATGACCACATCGTCGCGCCGCAGCACAAGGCTTGAAAGCATTGCCTTAAGCATGACGTGCTCGGGGCAGACGCAGCCGCTTCCGCCGGTATCCACCGTGCCCATGACGAGCAGACGGACGCCGTTGATCTCCTTCGCCAGCTTATCCGGCAGATCGGAGACCTGCGGGTTGAGCTTGTAGAAGGTGTTCGACGCGTTGGCGGCGGTGCGCTCGCGGGCAAGCTCCTTCATCTTCGAGACGGGGACGATCGAATTGACCTCCTCCTCCGTCAGACCCAGCGCCAGACCCAGATTCGCATCCGGATCGACGTCCGCCGCAAGGACGGTGCGCCCTTCATCGGCGTAGAGCCTTGCCAGCGTGGAGGCGAGCGTCGTTTTGCCGACGCCGCCCTTGCCGGTGATCGCAACCTTCATGGTTCAGATACCCAGCGCGGCACGCTTGGCTTCGATGCACTCGATCATCTTATCACCGAGCTTTTCGATGTCGGTCTCGACGACGAAGCGCGCCTCGACCCAATCCTTGACGCCGTGCTCGCCCTGCAGCAGCGCGGTGACCTCCTCGGAGCCCTTGGTGTAGGGATCGACGCCGAGGAAGGTCTCAATGCCGGTGGCGACGACGTAGTTGCCGATGGAGACTGCCTTTTCCGACATCCATTCCGGTGCGCAGCCGACGACGGGGACCTGAGAAATGTTGCAGCCCCAGTCCTTGGCGATGTCGGAGGCGAGGATCATCATACGGGAAATATCGACGCAGGAGCCCATGTGCAGCACGGGCGGGATGTTCACCAGCTCGCAGACGCGCTTCAGACCCTCGCCGCAAAGCTCCTTGGCTTCCTTGTCCATCAGACCTGCTTTTGCGGCAGCCTGTGCCGAGCAGCCGGAAACGATGAGAATAATATCATTTTTAATGAGCTTTTTCATCAGCTCGATGTGGGCGGTGTCGGGGCGGACCTTGGGGTTGTTGCAGCCGACCATTGCCACCGCGCCGCGCAGAACGCCGGACTTGACGACATCGACCAGCGGACGGGTCGTGCCGGTGACATCAACATGGCTGTTCGTGACGGTATCGAGGCAGGACTTGATCGCCTCGACGGAGTAGCCGACCGTCGCCTTCGTCTTCTGCTGCGGGATGTTGACGAGGGATTGGTCGCGGTTCTTGAAGTTCTCCACCGCCATCCTCACGATCGCCTTTGCGTTTTCGCCCGCGGACTCGGAGGAGAAGCGGATGAACTCGGAATCGGGGATACGCGCAATGGGAGAGGTGGTGATAAACTTGGTATGGAAGCACTTGGACAGGGGCCCGAGTGCGGGGAAGATGCACTGTACGTCCACGACGATCGCTTCACAGGCACCGGTCAGGACGACATTCTCCTGCGACAGGAAGTTGCCCGCCATCGGGATACCGTGACGCATGGCAACCTCGTTGGCGGTGCAGCAGACACCGGCGATGTTGATGCCCTTCGCGCCGACGCTCTTTGCAAGCGCGATCATCTCGGGATCGTTGGCATAGAACACGATCATCTCGGAAAGAGACGGGTCATGACCGTGGACGATGATGTTGACCATATCCTTTTCCATGACGCCGATGTTGGCGGTGGTGTCCACGGGCTTCGGGGTGCCGAAGAGGATGTCGGAGAACTCGGTGCCCATCATGGAGCCGCCCCAGCCGTCGGAAAGACCGGCGCGGAGTGCCTGACGGATCAGTGCCTCGGGCAGCGAGGAGCAGCCCATATGCGTCATATGTAACGACTGGGAAACCTCGCGGTCAATGGCGCGCGGCTCGATCTCCGCATCGTGCCACAGCTTCTGCGTATGCGCGGGCGCACGCTTTAAGAAACGCTGTACGCCGAAGGGCTTGCCGTATTCGAGCAGACCGGTCTCGGCGACCTCATGCGCAAGGTCGTAAATGTCCTTGCCCTCGGTCTCAATGCCCCATTCCTGCGCAACGCGCTTGAGCTTTTCGGGGTCCTTGACGGTGTAGTTGCCGCCCTCTCTTGTCTGATAGAGGGTGTGGCAGATCTCACGACCGTGGTCGGAGTGGGTTGCGGAGCCGCCCGCGGTGAAGCGCAGGTAGTTACGGGCAACGATACCGTGGACGTCGCAGCCGCAGATGCCGCGCGGCGCCTTCGGGGTGATGCGGCACGGACCCATCGAGCAGATGCGGCAGCAGGTACCGCCCTCGCCGAAGCCGCAGTGAGGCGTCTGATTCTTGGCGCGCTGCTGCCAGCTGTCGGCGCCGACCTTCTTGCCGTTCTCCAGAAGGGCAGCGGTCGCCTCCTCCATCTGTTCGACAGTGATGTAGCGTTCTTGGCTCATGATTTCCTCCTGTTTGCCATAGGCACAAAAATAGTGCGGTATCGAACGATACCGTAAAACGGGCAGATTTCGCCCTATATTTACCGATACGATTTTATCAATAATGCAGGGGATTGTCAATGCCTAATTCCGGAAATTCGACGTATTTTGCACTTTTCCTCCGGCAGAACCGTATCCCCTGTCGGGGGATGGAAAAACCGCAGCTTTCTTAGGCTTTCGGACCGGAGCCGCCGCAAAGTGCGAGCTTTTTCTCCCGCGGCAGACGCTTGATCGCATACTCCCGCCGATATGCGGCGGACGCGTCGGCGCACGGCTCCCAATACAGCGGCGTGAGCGGTCCCCTGCCGCGGGTATACTTTGCCCCTTTGCCGGAGCGGTGCGCCGCCAGTCGGCGGTCAAAATCGTCCGTCGCGCCGGTGTAGAGCGTGCCGTCCCCGCAGCGGAGGATATAAACGCCCCATTGCTTCACAGCTCGGTGTCGATGCTCACGCGGTCGGTGCGGATGGCCTTGCACAGGGCGGCGACGGCACGGTGACGCGGGTCGTCGCGATATGCCCGCACATCCTCGAGCGTGTCAAAGGTGCTGACGAGCGCGGCATCGTAGCTGCTGCCTGCCGCGGCACTGCGGCTGACGGACATCGAGCGAATCTGCGGAATGACGCCCTCAAGCGCCGCGAGCTTCGTCAAAAACTCGGTCGGGTCGGCGTCCTCGCGGAATTTCCAAAGCACGATATGTTGGATCATTAAAAATCACCTCAACGACAAGAATAGCCTGTTTTTTCGGCGCTGTCAAGAAACTGCGGCAGAATGTTTACAAAATGCACATGAATTCCGCGCCCGCTCCTGCTATAATCGGAGCACGGAACGGAGAGAACGATCAAACGCTTTTTCAGCGTCTCAGACTGTCAAAAAAGTCCGTAATCGTCAAAATCGGTTAACAATTTATGTGGTTTTGTTCTCTGCGTTTTGATTTGCAAAAACGGAAAATTCCGAACTTTATAGTCAAAAACAGGCTTGCTTCGCAAGGATTTTGACTTACTGCGCAACTCACGCCCTACCGTACCTATGTACGCCGACGGGTGTGAGTTGCTTGTCTTCCGAACTTTTTCGCAGTCTGTCAGCGTGCCGAAAAGGGTTTTTCGACACGCTGAAACGCTTTTTCAGCGTCTGTGGCACAAATTGAGCGCTGCGGCGTTGCATTTTGCGCAGAAACGTGATACACTTATAAAATACAATCGCCGAAAGGAAGAAATCGATGAAACTGAAAAAGATCGCCGCCCTTTTGCTGGCGGCAGCACTCTTGCTTGCGGGCTGCTCCGCGGGCGAATCCACCGAAACGACCGCCGCACCGACCGAGGAAACGACCGCCCCCTCCGAGGAGGTCACCGAAGCCCCCGTTTTGGCGGGCTACGGAGAAAACGACGTGACCGCGCTGACGAGCTATTCCGTCTCCGAGGCTGCGCCCGACAGTGCGAACATGCTCGTCAACGTCGCCGTGGACGCGGACGGCAACGAGCTTCTGACCAATTCCGAGCTTCAGGTCTGGTACTGGCTGGAATTCTACAACTTTATCAACAGCTACGGCGCCTATGCAAGCTACTTCGGGCTGGATTACAGCACACCGCTTGCCGAGCAGCAGTCGCTTGCCGAGGGCAAAACGTGGGAGCAGTATTTCCTTGAGGGTGCCGCGACCCGCTACCGGCAGTATTATGCGCTGGAGCAGCTTGCCAAGGCG
Organism: uncultured Eubacteriales bacterium; assembly: GCA_900551495.1. Taxonomy (GTDB): domain Bacteria; phylum Bacillota; class Clostridia; order Oscillospirales; family Oscillospiraceae; genus JAZOXB01. Next base: position 8,938 of record URWG01000028.1, on the reverse strand, counting down.
AACGGCTTTGTCCTCAGCGACGAGGAGCAGGCAGAGCTTGCCGACGTGTCCGACCCCGAGGGCGAATTTGCCGGACAGTATAAGGCGAGCGGCTTTGAGACTGCCGACGACTATTTGCAGAAGAATTTCGGCAAGGGTGTCAATGCCGAGGGCTACACGAACTACCTGCGCACCTATTTCACCGCCTACAGCTACAGCAATCAGCTTCAGGAGGCGTACTCCGCGACGCTGACCGCCGAGGACATCGAGAAGGAGTTCGACGCGACGGCGGAGGAGGGCGCACTGAAGGTCAACAACATCAACGTCCGCCATATCCTGATCAAGCCGGAGAAGGTCGATGACGAGCATGATGCCGATTCCGACGAGGCATGGGCAGCCGCCGAGCAGAAAGCCAATGAGGTCTATGCCATGTGGCAGACCAACCCCACGGTCGACTACTTTACCGAGCTTTGCGCGGAGTACAGCGGCGACGGCACGAAGGATTCCGGCGGTCTGTGTGAAGAGGTCGCGCCCGGCGACATGGTAACCGAATTCAACGACTGGTGCTTCGACCCCGCCCGTCAGGTCGGCGACAGCGGCATTGTCAAGACACAGTACGGCTATCATATCATGTACTTCGTCGGGCAGGGCGAGTCCCGCGCATGGTACGACGATACGCTCTCCGCGATGATCCAAAACCACCTTTCCGGCATCATCAATGAGGCGATCGAGCAGTATCCCGTGCGCTTCGACTACACCAAGATCCGCCTGTACGACCTGCTCAGCGAGGCAATGGCGGAGGAGACTACGGAAGCTCCCACGGAAGAAAAATAACAGTTAGCGAAAACCCCGAATCAATCATCTGCGGTGGGCGGCGAAGCTTTTTCGCCGCCCATTGAGACTGTCAAATAAGTACCAAGTCTGTCATTGCGAGGGTGCTTGCACCCGTGGCAATCTCGCAGAATTGCTTTGAAATTTCGACAAGCTTTGGCAAATTCGAAACATTTTACATGAGATTCCCACGTCGGGCTTCGCCCTCCTCGGAATGACAACGGAGTTTTTTAGCAGGCAGAAATCCCCATTGCACGGGGACAGCAGGTTGCGCCGACCGTTATGTACCGAAGAAGCTGAAGTGCATATAGTCCTTATAGCCGCTGTTCCAGTTGACGCCCTGTGAAAAGCCGTATTTCCTGAAGATCGTCGCGACCTCGCCGTCCAGCGGGATGGAATACGGGTCCTCGCCCGGCTTCCAGTATTTTCCCGTGATGGCGGTCCCGTCGGGCTTACAGTAGTAATTCTCCTCGTAGTTGATGTCGATCGCGCAGCCGATGGTGTGCTCCGAGCGCCCCGCCCAGCGATTCCAGCCGCCGAGATAGTGGATGGGGAATTTTTCCTCCCCCTCGTAGATCTCGCGGAAGACGGCGCGGACTGTCGCCTCCAGCGCCTTATGTACCTGAACGGTCATCTGCTTTGTGACCTTTTCCCCCTTGGAGTCAAAGTCCCACACATTGACCGTGACCTGCACCATGTCCGCCTCGGAGTCCGACGGATCCTCGTAGAAGGTGCGCGGGTCCTTCACGACCGTGCCGAAAACGCGGCGGCATTTTTCATCGTAGCTCTCCTCGTCGGAGGCAAGTCCTGCCTCGCGGCAGGTGATCTCGCACGAGGCGGAAAGTCCGTTGCCCGTGTAGACCGTGATCGCCGCCTTGCCCGCCGCAAGGGCAGTCACCGTCCCGTCCTTTACCGTCGCGATCTTCTCATCGGAGCTTCGCCACAACAGGAACGCATCGGATTCCGGCGTCAGCTCCGCCGTCAGCGTCAGCGTCTCGCCCACGGTAAGGGAGGCGGTGCTCGGGCTGAGGGTTAGGCTCGTCGGCTGCTCGGGCGGCAGAAACGGCTTCCGCAGCGCAGCCGTCAGACGGCAGAATACGGCGGCGCACTCGGCGCGGTTCGCCGTGTTTTTCGGCAGGAAGGAAAGCTCTCCCGTCTCCTTGTCCGGCACGCCGTTGAGGATTCCGGCGGTGCGGAGAAATTCAACGCTCTCCGTCGCCCAGCCCGCGATCTCCTCCCCGTCGGCAAACCGCTCGGGGATCGTCTCGGGCTGCTCCGACGCGGCAAGCTCGTAGCCCATCTGCTTTGTATACAGCGCGATCAGCTTCGCCATCTGCTCGCGGGTGATCGGGTCGTCGGGCGCAAATTCGTCCCGACTTACGCCGTCGGCAATTCCGTTGCAGACCGCCCACGCCACATAGGGCGCGTAATACCGTTCACTCGGAACATCCTTAAAAAACTGCGGGGCGTCCTCCGTGCTCCACGCCGCGCCGTCCACCTGCTCCATCCGTCCGAGCACGGTCACGAACATCCCGCGGGTCATCGTCCCGCTCGGCTCGAATTCCGTCTCGCTGACGCCCGAAAACAGCCCGAGCGAAACGGCGCGTTCGATGTAGTCCTCCGCCCAGTGCCCATCGGTGTCCGTAAATGAAGCCGCGCGCACGGTCGGCACGGCAGCCAGCAGCATCAGCAGCGCGATCAGCGCGGAAAGGATGCGGTTGCGCATAGAAAAGCTCCTCCTCTTGGTATTATGTCTACCGCCATCATACCGCTTTTTTCGACAAATTGCAAGAGGCGGATTCTTCCTGCCGTCACGCCGCCGTGTGCAGACAAAAAATCGGCGCTCGGAGCACATCCGAGCGCCGTTGATTAACAATCGTCAGTCCGCCTTGGCAATATTTTTATCGTACCGCATGAGGATGGCGGAGACCTGCGCACGGGTGGCGTTGCCCTTCGGCAGGAGCTTGCCGTCGGAGCCGTTGATCAGCCCCGCGCCGACTGCCCACGCGACCGCCTCCTTCGCGTAGCTGCTGACCGTCGCAGCATCGGGGAAGCCGCTCAGATCGCCGCGCGTGCTCGTATCAAAGCCCGATTTTTGCGCATAACGGTACAGGATCGTCGCCATCTGCTCGCGGGTGATGTTCCCCTCGGGGTCAAAAGTCGAATCGGACGTGCCGGTGACGACCTTTGCATCCGCCGCCCATGTGACGGCAGGGGTATACCAGCTCCCGTTCGGAACGTCGGTAAAACGATTAACACCCGCCGCGGGCGACGCGGCATCGCGCCACAGCACCGTGACCAGCATGGCACGCGTCATCGTCCCCTCGGGGTCGAATTTCCCGTCGCCGACGCCGTTCATCCATTTCTTTTCGACCGCATAGTCCACCGCCTCGGCATACCACGCCTTGGCGGGAATGTCGCTGAAGCGCCCGCTCGGTGCGGGGTCGTCGGCAGGAGGCTCGGTCTCCGCCTGCTCCGACACGGTGACGGTGATTTCCGCCGTCATGTCACAGCAGGAGATGGTCAGGGTCTGCTCGCCCGCCTGCCCCGCCGTGAAGCCGGTGCAGAATTCCTTCATCAGCGGCAGATATGCCGTTCCGCAGCCGCAGTCCAGCGCCAGCGTCAGACGCGCATCGTCGATCGAAGCGCAGGCTGTCGAAACGCTGCCGCTGCCGACGAGCCTCATCGCGGTGTAGGCGCAGTCGGGACCGGTGTAGAAAAGCTGCACCCAGTGGTCGCCGTATTTGCTGCCGCTCAGGTAGTAAAAACCGACGCCCACATGCCGATAGTCAGCGTTCAGAATATTTCTTCGATGTCCCTCGCTCTTCATCCAGCCGTTTACCGCAGCGGCGGGGGTCCGATAACCGGCGGCAATATTTTCGCCCATCACGGTGTATTTGCGGCCGTTTAGGACCGTGAAGAAGCTCGATCCGTCGGGGCGGTCGTGCGAAAAGCTCGCAGAGATCTCCTCGGCGCGGATGTCGGTCGCCTCCTGCAAAAACGGCGTGGTGGTCAGCGGATCCAGCCTCTTCTTCAGCCGCTCACGGTTCGTCAGGAGCAGAACCTCCCACTCCTCGTCAACCAGCCCGGACTCCGACGGCAGCGCCGCAGCGGATACCGAGCCGACAGCGCCTGCCAAAAGCACTGCGCACAGCAAAATTGCAATCCATCGTTTCATCGTCTGAGCTCCTTTCGATATTTCTACAGGAACAGTATAGCAGAATACGCCGCAATATGCAAGTGTAGCGACCTGCGGCGGATTTTGGAAATTTTGCACTTAACAAAGGCGCTCCCGACAACTCGGGAGCGCCTTTATTTCTTACTTATGATATTTCGTGCCTGCTTGGATGGCTTCGGCGCGGTAGAGCTGTTCGAGCGCCATCACGCGCACCAGATGATGCGGAAAGGTCATCGGTCCGAAGGAAAGCAGGAAATCCGCCTGCGCCTTGATGCGCGGGTCGATGCCGAACGACGAGCCGATCAGGAAGCAGACGCTGCCGCGCCCCTCATTCTTGACCTGCGCAAGCTTCTGCGCGAACGCCTCGGAGGAGAGCGTTTTCCCCTCGGGCGTAAAGACGCAGAACCACGCGTTTTTCGGCTTTTTCGCCTCGATGAGCGTTGCCTCCGCCGCCAATCCCGCCGCGATCTGCGCGGGAGAGGGGTCGTCCGGCAGGCGCTGCTCCGGCAGCTCGAGAAGCGTAAATTTGCAGAACGCCGACAGCCGCTTGGCGTACTCCTCGACCGCCGCCGAATAGAATTTTTCCTTCAGCTTTCCGACGGCAATCAGCGTGACCGACAGCATTGCCGCACCCTCAGCGCAGGAAGCCTTCGAGGATCTTCTGCTCAGCCTGCTCTGCGGAAAGCCCGAGCGTCATGAGCTTGAGAATCTGCTCGCCGGCAATGCGTCCGATCGCCGCCTCGTGGATGAGGCTCGCGTCCACATGGTTGCAGGTGATCTCCGGAATGGCGCGTACCTTCGACGTGCCCATGATGATCGCGTCGCACTGGACGTGACCGAAGCACTTCGCGTTGCCCTCCACGCGGGGGTAAAAGACCTGTGACGATTCTTCCTGCGCGACGGAGCGGGAGACGACCTGCGCCTTGGTGTCCGCGCCGTTGAGGAAAACATCCATCTCCGACACCGCGTGCTGTGCGCTGTGGGTCAGGAGCTTCTCGCGGATGATGATCTCGCTGTTTGCGCCGTTACATTCCGCTTTGGTGTAGCGCTTGGTATCGTCAACGCCGCGAATCTGGCTGGTTTCCAGCGTGACCGACGCGCCCTCCTCCAAATAGAGGATGGTCTGCGGGTTCAAAAAGCGCTTGCCGCTGCCGTCACCCTCTCCGTAGTGCTTTTCAATGTAGCGGACCTTCGCATTTTTGCCGACATAGAAGGTGTGGATACCGTCGTGACGGCTGTCGCAGTCGCCGCAGTTGTGGATGCCGCAGCCCGCGACGATGGTCACGTCCGCGCCCTCGCCCACAAAAAAGTCGTTATAAACCATATCCTGAAAGCCGGACTTCGTCAGCACGACGGGGATATGCACGGCTTCCCCGACGGTATGCGGGGCGATACGGATATCGATGCCGTCCTTGTCGGTCTTGGACTCGATTTGGATATGCTCGGTATTGCGGCGGAATGCCTTCGTGCCGTCGGAACGGATGTTGACCGCGCCCTCGCCGGTCCCCTTCATGTCCGCGACAATCTCAAGAATGTGCTTCTGTACGTCATTCAGCATGTTCCGTTCACCTCCAAGCGATTGCAGCCGGTCACGGTATCGGCAAGGATACGCGGGTAGATTTCATCCACGCTGCCCCGCGCCGCCACACTGCCGCCCGCGATCAGGACGATCTCGTCGGCAAGGCGGATGATGCGCTCCTGGTGCGAAATAATGAGGATCGTGGCTTCCTTTTTGTCATGGATTTCTTGGAACGTCTCGGTCAGACGGGCGAAGGACCAAAGATCAATGCCCGCCTCCGGCTCGTCAAAGATCATCAGCTCGCTGCGGCGGGCAAGGACGGTCGCGATCTCAATACGCTTGACCTCGCCGCCGGACAGACTGGCGTCCACGTCGCGGTCGATGTAGTCACGGGCGCACAGTCCGACCTTCGTCAGATACGAGCACGCCTTATCGTGGCTCATCGTCTCCCCCGCCGCCACGTCCAGCAGGTCGCGCACCTTCATACCCTTGAAGCGCGGCGGCTGCTGGAAGCCGTAGGAGATGCCCAACCGTGCCCGCTCGGTCACGGAAAGGTCGGTAATGTCCGTGCCGTTCCAACAAATCGAGCCGCCGGTCGGCTGATAAATGCCCATGATCGCGCGGGCGAGGCTGGTCTTGCCGCCGCCGTTCGGACCGGTGATGACGAGGAAGCGCTTGTCGGGAACGGAAAGGCTGACGTCCCGCAGAATATCGACGGAGCCATCCTCTCCCGCAACGCTGTAGGAAAGATTTTTGATCTCTAACATAATACTGTGTCCTTTGCTTTTGATTTCAAGCTTATGCTTCCCGACGGACGCGAAAATATTTCCGTTTTCCGCCGTTTTCAAGTGCCGCACCAATGCCTCCCCTGTGTAAGGGGAGACGTTTGCGAGCGCCGCCTGCGGCGGGTACAGCGAGCAAAAAGGAGGGGCAGCGGTCTAAATTTCGTGAGCGTATGCGAGCAAGAAATTTAGGGCACCGCAACCGGAGGTGGGTCGCCGCGAGGCGACTCGGAGGGGTTGCAATCCGTACCGCAGGCACGCCGCCCCCTACGGATTCTATCGCCAGCGGGCAGAATTACATCCGATCGGGTGCCTCGAAGCCCAAAAGATCAATGCACTCCTCCAGCGCGCGCTTGGCAAGGGCGGCAAGCGCGACATAACCGCGCTGCTTTTCCTCGTTCGGCTCGGAGAGGATGCGTGTCTCGTGATAGAACTTGTTCGCAGCCGTCGCGACCTCATAGGCGTAGGAACAGACGGCGTTCGGGGCGCTGTCGCGGTACGCCATGGCGAGCTGGTCCGGCATCTGTGAGAGCGTCAGCTGCAGCACCTTTTCAGAGGGGTTATCCGCCGCAGCAATCGCAAGCCCGTTGATCGGCTTCCCGTAACGGGACAGAATCGACTTGATTCGCACGATGGTATACAGCAGATACGGACCGGTGTTTCCCTCAAAGGCGGCAAAGCGCTCCAAATCAAAGATATAATCCTTCGTTGCAAGGTTCGACAGGTCGCCGTATTTCAGTGCGCCGATGGCGATCTTCTTCGCCGTCTCGTGCATCTCGTCGCTGCCGACAACCTGATTCTCCGCGATTCGCTCCTCAACATAGCGCGTCACGTCCGCTATCAGCGTTTCCAGCCGCACCAGACCGCCCTCGCGGGTCTTGAAGGGCTTGCCGTCCTTGCCGTTCATCGTGCCGAAGCCGATGTGCTGCAGCTCGGTCGTCTGCGGCGCGATACCGCTCTTTCGTGCGGCACGGAATACCTGCTCAAAGTGCAGGCTCTGCCGCTTATCGGTCACATAAAGAATCTTATCGGGGTGGTAGTCCTCCATGCGCTGGACGATCGTCGCAAGGTCCGTAGTCGCATAAAGCGTCGCTCCGTCGCGCTTGACCATAATGCACGGCGGCATTTCCTTGCGGTCGCCCTCCTCGGCAACCTCGATGACCTTCGCTCCGTCGCTGTCCTTCAGAAGTCCCATGGCATTCAGACGCTCGAGCATCGGCGGGATATAGGCCTCCGCGTCGCTTTCGCCCTTCCAAACGTCAAACGTGACGTTTAAGTTTTCGTAATTCTTTTTCAGGTCCGCCACGGAGATTGCCAAAATCCGCTGCCACAGGGCATAGTAGCCGCGCTGATGTGCCTGAAGCTGCGCGGTGATCGCGTGCGCCTTCGCCGCAAACGCGGGGTTCTCCTTGCTCTTGCCGCTGGCAAAGGGGTACAGCTCCTCCAGCTCGCCGACGGTACAGGGCGCTTCGGCGGGATATTCGCCGGTAAAGTCAGGGTCGAAATAAGGCAGCTCGGGCTTGCGCTCCTGCAGCTCCGCAATGACCAAGCCCATTTGCAGTCCCCAGTCGCCCAAATGGATGTCGCCGATCACCTCATCGCCGAAGTAGCGGTAGATACGCTTGATGCTCTCGCCGATGATGGCGGGGCGGAGGTGCCCGACGTGCAGGGGCTTGGCGACGTTCGGTCCGCCGTAGTCCAGCACGACGCGGCGACCCGTGGGCGCACCGAGACGGGCAAGCTTCTCCTGTCCGCGAAGCTGCTCAAGGTGCGCGGCGAGGTAGTCCTCCCGAACACGCAGGTTCAAAAACCCGGGCGCAACCGCCTCCGCAGAGGAAAAGGCGGGGCAGTCCCGCAGCTTCTCGACGACCTCGGAGGCAATTTGCAGCGGTGCCTTATGTGCGAGCTTTGCGGTCGGCATTGCACCGTTACACTGAAATTCGCACAGGTCGGGGCGGTTTGAAACGGTAACTCTGCCGTTCTCGGCGGGATAGCCGGCGGCGGCAAAGGCATCTCCCACGGCGCGGGAGAGCAGGTCGATCAGTTTTTCCATCATTTATGCTCCTGTCATTTGCCGAAAGGCGGCAAAATTATCTGTCGGTTTTTCGCGCGGCAGCGCGGGGTCATTCGCGGACGAGCGGCATACTCATGCAGCGCGGACCGCCTCTGCCGCGGCTGAGCTCGCCGCTGGGAATCTTCAGCACCTCAACGCCCTCGTCCTCGAGAAGGCGATTGGTGACGTAGTTGCGGTCGTAGGCAATGACCGCACCCGGGCGGATGCACAGCACATTGGAGCCGTCGTTCCACTGCTCCCGCTGCGCCGCAATTTGGTCGCCGCCGCCGCAGCGCAGCAGCTTGACCGTTTCGACGCCCACCGCCTCGGCAAGCACCCGTTCCAGCGGGCGGTCGATACAGCGCGCCGTCGGTTCGCCGTTTTTGCCCGACGTCAACTCAAAAATTTGCAGAGATTCCAAAATCGTCGGATGGATAAGGAATTTATCGCGGTCGATCTGCGTCAGCACGGTGTCAAGGTGCATGAATGCGCGGGAGCTGGGAATATCGAACGCCAAAACGCGGCGGATGGTGCTCCGCTCGTCGCGGAAGATATTGCGTGCCAGCCGCTCGACCGCCTCGGGCATGGTGCGCTGG
>URWG01000027.1 GCA_900551495.1 uncultured Eubacteriales bacterium | reverse complement strand
GGCGGGTCGGGCAGCGGCTTCGGGTCGTCGCTCGGGTCGTCGCTCGGGTCGTCCCCGCCGCCGGACAGCGCCGTGAAGCAGAGCAGCAGCTTCGCACATTCGGCACGGGTTGCGTTGCCCTGCGGACGCAGCCGACCGCCGTCGCCGTTCATAATTTTTACCGCGACCGCCCATCGGATCGCCTCCGCTGCGTAGGCGGAAACGGTGTCGGCATCACCGAACGCGGAAAGCTCCGTCGTTGCGGTCGTGTCGAAGCCCTCCTGCGCCTGCGCGTAGCGGTAGAGCATCGTCACGAGCTGCTCGCGGGTGATCTCCTCGTCGGGTCCGAACAGTGTCTCGCCGACCCCCTTGACCACGCCCGTCTCATATGCCCAGTTGACCGCAGCCGCGTACCATTTCTCGGCAGGAATGTCCGTAAAGGGTGCGGTCTGCGCCTCCTTCTTACCGTCGCGGCGCCAAAGCACCGTCGTCAGCATGGCGCGGGTGGTGAATCCGTTCGGCTCGAATTTTCCGTCGCCGACGCCGTTGAACAGTCCCTTCGCCGCCGCCTGCGTCACATAGGTGTAGTACCACGAGCCGGAGGCAACGTCGCTGAACTGTGAATCGTTCCGCTCGGTCGTCCAGTGGGCGTAGAGGGTTCGATTCTCGGAGGCGGTGTCCGTCTCCGTCAGCTTCGTGCCGCCGCTGGACGCGGTATACCAGCCGTCAAAATAACTGTTCGCCCGCGTCGCGCTCGGCAGCGTGCCGTAGGGCAGATCGTACGCATAGCACAGCACGGAGTTGTCCGTCAGCGCACCGCCGTTGGCGTTAAAGACCACATAGCGGAAGTTCGCCTCGCAATTGCCGTCGTAGCTGCCGTACAAAAACAGCTTGATCTCGCGCAGACGGCGTGCCAAATGCTGCTGCGAAACGTCGTTTCCGGACTTGACCCACGCGCAGAAGGCGCTTGCAAGCTGCGCGTCGGAGTAGCTGCCGTCGGCAATGACCCGCTCGACCTGATAGCCGGAGGTCAGGATGTAGCTGCCGTAAGCCGTCACAAGATCGGCAAGCGCGTCATACTGCGTCTGCGTCAGCGAGAGGTCATAGCGGCTTGCGAAATCGTTCACCGCCTGCTCCGCAGCGGAAAGCTGATTGGGTCCGACCGCGCCGGACATCATCTCGCCGATGAACGCAACGCCCTGCTCGCTGACCTTCATTTTCTCCGGCGCACGGGTCTGCGGGCGTTCCGTCGGCTCGACGGGCTGCTCGGTCGGCTCGGCAGGTGTCTCCGTCGGCTCGGCAGGTGTCTCCGTCGGCTCGACGGGTAGCTCCTCCGTTTCCTCCGTGGGCTGCTCCGCCGACTCGGTCACCTGCTCCGAAGCCTCCGATATTTCCGAAGTCGGCTGCGTCTCCTGCGCTGCTGCGACCGGCTGTACCGCGCCGACCAGCAGACAGAAAAGCGCCAGCAGACTGCATACTGTGCGTTTCATAGCTTCACTCCTGTCGGATTTTTCCGCGCCTATTGTAGCAGAAATTCCGACATTCGTCAAGTTTTGCGCTGCCCGTTATGTGCCATTTCGACAAAAATAATTACAAAAAGGTAACAAATTACAGATTTTTCTCCAAAAAACGCCAAACATCGTCGTAAACCTCGCCGCGGTTGCGCTCGTTCAGGATCTCGTGCCTGCCGTCGTAGAGCTTCAGCTCCACCGACTTCATACCGACGTCGCGGAAGGCTTGCGCGCTTCGCTTTACCCCCTTGCCCATGTTGCCGACGGGGTCGCTCTTACCGGCGATGAAGAGCACCGGAAGCTCCTTCGGCATGGCAGCAAGGTTCTTTTTCTTCTCGATCATTCCGATGCCGCGCAGCATCTCCCGCGCCAGCCCGACCGTTGCGCTGCCGCCGCAGAGGGGATCGTCGGTGTACGCCTGAACGACGGCGGGATCGGCACAGATCCAGTCGTTTTCGGTTTTTGCGTCGGGGAATTTGCGGTTGAACGCGCCGAACATCAGATTGTTCAGCAGGGGGCTGGGCTTTGTCTCGCCGAGTCGAAGCTGCTCCAAGGCACACAACGTCCGACCCGCTGCCAGTGTCGCGCCGCCCTGCCAGCCCGTGCCGCAGATGACCGCGCCGCGCAGCCCCGCGTTCGGGTAGGTAAACAGCAGCGTCCGTGTCATAAACGAGCCCATGCTGTGTCCGAGCACGAAATACGGTAGGCTCGGGAATTCCTCCTTCGTCCGCCGCAGCAGCTCGTAGGTGTCGCCCACCGCGCTCAACCAGCCGCCGGCAAAGTACCGCTCCGCACCGCTGCCGACGGACCTTCCGTGTCCCATATGCTCCTCCGCCGTGACCAAAACGCCGTGCCCGTTCAGATAGCGGGCAAACTCGTCATACCGCAGCATATGCTCCGCGATCCCGTGCACGAGCTGCAACACCGCGATCGGCGTTCCCTCCGGCGTCCAGCGGTAGGCGTGGATCGTTCCCGCGCCCTTCGAGGCGTATTCAAATTCCGTTCTCACAGCGATTTCTCCTTCGGTTGATTCTTTCTGTACAGCAGCCGCAAGCCCTTGAGCATCAAGCTGCCGTCGTAGAGTATCTCTCTGCGGCACAGCGGCAGGACGAATCTGGAGATGCCGCCCGTCGCAACGACCTTTGTCGGAGCGCCCAGCTCCTGCTCCATGCGGTCCAGCAGCCCGTCCAGCATTGCCGCCGCGCCGAGCATGATTCCGCTGCGCATACAGTCGCGGGTATTTTTGCCGATCGCCCGCTGCGGCTTATCCAGGCTGATCCCGGGAAGCTGCGCCGTTCTGCCCGTCAGCGCCTCCATGGAAATTTTCACGCCGGGGCAGATGCACCCGCCGACAAAGCAGCCGTCGGCATCCACGGCGGTAATGGTCGTCGCCGTACCCATATCAACCAGCAGCAGCGGCGCACCGTACTGCGCGATTCCCGCCACCGCCGCAACGATCAGATCGCTGCCGACCTCCGAGGGGTTGTCCATGCGGATATTCAGCCCCGTGCGGATGCCGGGACCGACGATCAGGCAGCTCTTGCCCGTCAACTTCCGAATGGCAGTCTTGAAGGAATTGAGCAGCGGCGGCACGACAGAGGAGACAATGCTCCCCTCGATCGCCGACGGATCGACCTCAAACAGATTCAGCATGGTTTTCAGCTCGGCGCAGTACTGGTCGGAGGTCTTAATCAGGTCCGTTGCCATCCGCGCCTCGAAAATCATATGCTCGTCCTCCATTCCGCCGAGAACGATATTGGTATTCCCGATGTCTACCGCTAATATCATGGTGTTTCCTCCTTATATACCTCCGAAATTCGGCAATCGCGCACCGTGCCGTCCTCCAGCGTAATGACGGCGTAGGTCGCGTACAGCCCGCGGCACGCCCCGGGATTCACGAGCCAAATGCCGTTCTCCTCCTGACAATAGGGCACGTGGGTGTGCCCGAAGAGTGCCAGCGCCGCGCCGTTTTCCTGCGCCGCGAGGTGAAATCGCAGCAGCCCGTTTTTGACGCCGCAGCGGTGCCCGTGCGCCGCAAAGATCTGCACACCCGCAAGCCGTCTGCTGTAGGTGTCGGCGCAGCTCGGAAACGGTCCGTCGCAGTTGCCGTGCACATAGGCAACGGACAAGGTGCTGAATTCCTGCGTCAGCGTGTAAGCATCCAAAGCATGGTCGCCGAGATGGACAACCGCGTCGGGCCGTTCGCGCCGCACCGCAAGCCGCAGTCCCGCCATATCCCCGTGAGAGTCGGACAAAACCAAAAGCCTCATGCCGTCACCCTTTCGCTTCGCTTTGCATATCATTATAACAGATTGTATATCGGGAGGCAATGACCGATGGAGAAGAAAATTCCATTTTCTGCCGAGGCGCTCCGGCAGGTACTCGGCTCGCAGGAGGGGCAGCGCCTGCTGTCCATGCTGCAGCAGGATGACGGAACGCTGCAGCAGGCGCTCAAGGCATACCGCAGCGGCGACACTGAGAAGGCAAAGGCTCTTCTTCAGCCGCTGGCACAGACACCGGAGGCGGAAGCTCTTCTGCAAAAAATCAATCAAAAGTAGGTGATCGCTACGGACAATCCGGAGGAGAAGCTCAATCGGATTCTCGCCGATCCGGACAGCATGGCGCAGATTCTGTCTCTGGCGCAGTCCCTCGGGATGCCGTCGGAGGCTCCTTCGGATCGGCCGTCGGACAACGCACCGCCGCCTCCTCCGCCTCTGCCGGACGGTGCCATGCTGCAGGGGATCATGCACCTGATGCAGCAGGCACAGCACTCGGACAAAAAGCAGGAGGCACTGCTGGGCGCTCTGAAGCCCTATTTGGCACCCGAGCGGCGCGGCAAGCTCGACCGCGCCATGCAGATAGCAAGAATTTCGCATTTGGTCAGCGCCGCGCTGCAAAATTACGGCAGCTTCGGCAAGGAGTGAGGTCGCCATGTATCATCGCTATCAACCGGACGGCAGCGGGCAGTATCGCCGTCAAACGCTGCCCGATCCGCCGAGAAAGCCGCCGCAGCAGCCGTCGAAGCCGCCTGTTCCTCCGCCGCGGCAACCGCCCCCGCAAAAGCCGCCCGTTCCCCCGAAAAAGCCGCCCGTTCCCCCGAAAAAGCCGCCGGACGCACCGTGCTTTCGGCTTCCGATCTTGGAAAAGCTTCTGCCCGGCTGCGACGGCGGCGACCTTCTGATTCTGCTGATTTTATTGCTTTTGCTCTCGGAGGGTGCGGAGGAAAGCTCCTCCGTCGCCATGACGCTGGCAATTTTCCTGTTTCTGCAATGACTCTCCCCCGCGCGGAGAACCGCCGTTATTCAATCGTCGGGGCAACCCGACGATTTTTATTTCGTGCCTGCATACGGGGCGTCAAGGATGCCGCCCCCTACGTCAGGATGCAACAAAAAAACGGCGGGATGGGAAGCATCCCGCCGTTGTTATTAAATTTCCATGATGACCGGCAGGATCATCGGATTGCGCTTGGTCGTCTTGAACAGGTACTGGCTCAGATCGCTCTTGATGGTGGATTTGATGGTTGCCCAGTCGGAAATGTTGCGGCTGCGGCAGTTGTCCAGCGACCGCGTAACGATCATGCGCATTGCCTCCATCAGGTCCTCGTTCTCCTTCATATACACGAAGCCGCGGGAGATGATGTCCGGACCGGAGAGGACGGAGCCGTCCTCGCTCGAGAGGTTGACGCACACGACAATCATGCCGTCCTGCGCCAAATGCTTGCGGTCACGCAGAACGACGCTGCCGACATCGCCGACGCCCGTGCCGTCCACAAGAATTTTGCCTGCGGGCACCGTCCCACCGAAGCGGCAGGTCTTGGGGGTACATTCAATGACCCTGCCGATGTCGGAAATCAGGATATTCTTCGGATTCATGCCCATCGTACGGGCAAGCGCGGCGTGCTTGTGCAGGTGGCGCTGCTCACCGTGCACGGGGATAAAGAAGCGGGGCTTCGTCAGCGCGTGGATGATCTTCAGCTCCTCGCAGCAGGCGTGACCGGAAACGTGCAGCCCCTCGAGCTTGTCGTAGATCACGTCGGCGTTTTTGCTGTAAAGCTCGTTAATAATGCGCGAGACCGCCTTCTCGTTGCCGGGGATGGCGGAGGCGGAAATGATGATCTTGTCGCCGGGCTGGATCTCCACCTGCTTATGGCTGGAAAACGCCATGCGGTACAGCGCCGACATGTTCTCGCCCTGCGAGCCGGTGGAGACGATCACAATCTTGTCCTTCGGGAGAGACTTGATCTGATTGATGTCCACAAGCGTATCGGGCGGGATATTGAGGTAGCCGAGCTCCGTCGCGACCTTCAGAATATTCTCCATGCTCCGCCCCGTAACGGCAACCTTGCGGCCGTAGCGGTGTGCGATGGCAAGCACCGCCTGAATTCGGTGCATGTTGGAGGCAAAGGTCGTCACGATAATGCGGTTGCGGCAGCCCTTAAAGTGGCGGTCCAGTCCCTCGGCGACGATGGATTCCGACGGCGTGTAGCCCTGCCGCTCGACATTGGTCGAGTCCATCAGCAGCGCATAGACGCCCTCCTTGCCCAGCGTGCCGAAGCGTCCGAGATCGGTCATGCCGTCCTCGGCGGTGGGGTCGATCTTGAAGTCGCCCGTCATGATGACCGTGCCGACCGGCGTTTTGATGGCGAAGGCAACGGCATCGGCGATGGAATGGTTGACGTGGATGAATTCGACGGTAAAGCAGCCCGCCTTTACCACATCGCCCGGCTTATGGTTCATAAGCTGGCATTTTTTCGCAAGGTTATGCTCCTCGAGCTTGAGCTTGATCAGCCCCAGCGTCAGCGGCGTGGCGTGAACGGGCGCGTTGACTGCCTGCAAAACGTACGGCAGCGCGCCGATATGGTCCTCATGACCGTGCGTGATGAAGTAGCCGCGCAGCTTCTTCTGATTCTTTGCAAGATAGGTCACGTCGGGGATCACGAGATCCACGCCGTACATATCGTCCTCGGGGAAGCCCAGACCGCAGTCCACCACAATCATGTCCTTCCCGTACTCCAAGACGGTCATGTTCTTTCCGATCTCATTCAGACCGCCAAGGGAAATGATTTTCAGTTTTTCTGCCAAATTAAAATCTCCTTCTTTGGTTTGGAGGCATCCGCCTCCGAAAATTGAATCGATATTTCACGGAATTGCTCCGTTATGTACCCCGAAAGCGGCAGATCGGCAGCAAGGTTGTACAATCCGCCGATTACATTATAGCATAAAAGGGCGGCAAAGTATACATTTTTTTGAAATCGGCGAAAATTCCGGAAAAGAAACAGTGGAAAACAACGAAATAATCTGATATAATGACTGAGATATACAGGATTCCCCGTTGTGCGGAGAGGAGCGGTGCGAAGATGAATAAAAAACTGCGGCGAATGATGCAGCCGAGTATGGCGGCGTATTTTGCGGTGCTGCTCTTGTTCTGCGTGCCGTCGTTCGTGCTGCGGCAATACTGGATCGGCGGGGTGCAGGTCGGCGCGACGCTGCTCCTGCTGCTGGGCTACCAATGGGGCAGCAAGCGCCGCCGTCACGCGCTGACGGAGTACGTCCGCACGACCAACGAAATGATGCGCCGCTCCACCGACGGCGATGTTCCCTTCCCTGTTGCGCTCATACAGCTCAACGAGGAGGAGCTGATTTGGTACAACAAGCCCTTCGCGGAGCTGACAGGTGTGCGCGACACCCTCTCGGCGCAGCGGATCGACGAAATTCTGCCCGGCTTTTCGATGCAGTGGCTCCTGTCCGGCAAGGACACGATGCCCGGCGAGCTGAGCTACCGCGACCGCCGCTTCCGCGTCACGGGCACAATTCTGCCCGAGGAGGACACCAAGACGGGCATCGTTATGGGCATGATCTATTTGCAGGATCTGACGGAGCTGCTTCAGGTGCGCGACGAGTACATCCGCTCGCGTCCGATGCTCTCCATCGTCTTGGTGGACAACTATGACGAGCTGACCAACAACCTGCCCGACGCGACGATCTCCGGTCTGAATGCGCAGATCAACACCCGCGTCAGCGAGTGGGCGGACAACTACAGCGGGCTTCTGCGGCGGCTGGAGCGCAACCGCTTCCTGCTGCTGTTTGAGGCGAAGGAGCTGGCGGGCATGGCGGAGGACAAGTTCTCCCTGCTCGAATCGATGCGCGAGGTGACCAACCCTGCCGGCATTGCTGCCACCGTCTCCATCGGCATCGGCAAGGACGGCGTGGATTTCCGCGAGGATTACGATTTCGCCGCCCTGTCGATCGAAATGGCGCTCTCCCGCGGCGGCGATCAGACGGTCATCAAGGACCGCTACGATTTCACCTTCTTCGGTGGCAGAAACAAGCATACCGAGCGCCGCACCAAGGTCAAATCCCGCGTGATGGCGTCGTCGCTGTCCGAGCTGATTACACAGTCGAGCCGCATTTTCATCATGGGGCACAAAATGGCGGATCTGGACGCGTTGGGCGCCGCCGGTATCTGCTGCCTGTGCCGTAAGCGCGGCAAAAAAGCCAATATCGTCATCGACCCCGAAGCAAACGCTGCGCAGGCGCTGCTGGCGCTGCTGCGGCAGATGCCCGAGTACGACGGCTGCTTCATCACGGGGCAGGACGCCCTGCTGGAGGCGGACGCAAAGAGCCTTTTGGTCGTGGTTGATACCAACCGTCCCGATCAGGTCGAGTGCAAGCCGCTTCTGGAGTCGCTGCGCCGCGTCGTCGTGATCGACCATCACCGCCGCGCCGCCGACTACATCGAGCAGCCGGTGCTGAATCTGCACGAGCCGTTTGCCTCCTCCGCCTCGGAGCTGGTCACGGAGCTGCTGCAATACTCCCTCGACGCGTCGGACATTCCGGCCAATGAGGCGGCGGCACTGCTGGCAGGCATTGTTTTGGACACCAAAAATTTCGGCGTCCGCACCACCAGCCGCACCTTTGAAGCGGCGGCGTTCCTGCGGCGCATCGGTGCGGACACGGTCGAGGTCAAAAAGCTCTTCCAAAACGACCTGCCCTCCACCGTTGCCCGCTACCGTATCATTCAGAGCGCCCGTCTCTATCGCGATAAGATCGCCATTGCCGCGCTGGACTACACGGCGACGCGCACCATCGCTGCACAGGCGGCAGACGAGCTTCTGAACATTTCCGGCATTGAAACATCCTTTGTCCTCTATCCGCAGGACGGGCAGGTCATCATCTCCGCCCGCTCCATCGGCGAGGCAAACGTTCAGGTCATTTTGGAGCCGCTCGGCGGCGGCGGGAACGCTGCCACGGCGGGCGCACAGGTCAAGCAGGCTACCGTGCCGCAGACGCTTGACCGCCTGCTGCAATCCATCGACCGCTATTTCGACCAATCAATCTGACAGGAGGTTTTCCGATATGAAGGTTATTTTACTGCAAGACGTCCGCGGCAAGGGCAAGAAGGGGCAGATGCTCGAGGTCTCCGACGGCTACGCACGGAACTATATGCTCCCCCGCAAGCTGGCAGTCGAGGCGACCGCCGACAGCATCAACACCATGCGCATGACCGACAAGGCACAGCAGGAAAAGCGTCAGCGTGAGCGCGAGGAGGCGTTTGCCCTCTCCAATCGGCTCAAGGACATGACCATCGTCGTCAAGGCGAAGGGCGGCGGCGCGGGACGGCTGTTCGGCTCGGTCACGACACAGGAGATCTCCGACACGCTCAAGTCCGATTACGGCATCACGCTGGATAAGCGCCGTATCGTCCTCGACGAACAGATCAAGACCGTCGGCGATTACACCGTCAAGTGCAAGCTCGGCTACGAGATCACCGCCGACCTCAAGCTTCGCATCGAGGAGCTGTAACACTGCGCATAAAGAAGTTCAACCGCCGGCTCCCCTGTGTAAACGGGAGACATTTGCGAACGCCGCACCAAGGCTCCCCTGTGTAAAGGGAGCTGTCAGCAAAGCTGACTGAGGGGTTGATATGTACCGCAAGCACCACCACTCAACGTCGTAGGTGCGATCATTGATCGCCCGCTGCCGGTAACTTCTGTTTTGCCGCAAGCCGTGTTTAGGGCAGTTCGGCGGGCGGTCAATGACCGCCCCCGCGAATCCCATCGTTACTGCCTGCACACGGGGCGTCGGGATGCCGCCCCCTACAAGCAATGGGACGTTTGCGCCCGCGCAGCTTCCCTGATTTAAGCCAATATTCCACGTTTTTTCGACAGAGAAAGGAGGCGTTTGCTCCTATGCCAATGGACGATCTGCTGTCCCGTCAAGCCCCGCACTCCCTTGAGGCGGAGCAGGCTGTGCTCGGCTCCATGCTGATCGACAGCCGCTGTGTCAACGATATTGTCGGCACCGTGCGACCGGACGAATTCTATTCGCAGACCAACCGCGACATCTACGAGACAATCTACGAGATGTTCAGCTATTCACAGGTGATCGACCCTGTTACCGTGCTCGACAAAATGCGCGAGCGCGGCGTATTTGACGAGCAAACCTCCGCAAAATATATCATGCAGCTTATGGAGATCACACCGACGGCTGCAAACGCGAAGCAATACGCCCAAATCGTCCACGAAAAGGCGCTGCTGCGGAGCCTCTCCACTGCCGCATCGGAGATCGTCGAAACGGTCTATGAAGGCGTCGGCTCGGCGCAGGATATTTTGGAGGCGGCGGAAAAGAAGATCTTCGCCCTCCGCCGCGGCAACAGCAGTGACTCGCTGGAGCACGTCGGGACCATTTTGCTGAAGGTCTTTGACCGACTGGAGGAAATGTCCGAGTCCGGCAGCGAGATCTCCGGCACCTCGACCGGTCTGCGCGATCTGGATAAGTTCATCAACGGTCTGAATAAGTCCGACCTGATGCTGCTTGCCGCCCGCCCGGGCATGGGCAAGACATCGATGGCGCTGAATCTTGCGCTGAACGTCGCCAAGAAAAATCCGAAAAAGACCGTCGCGTTCTTCTCGCTCGAAATGTCGAAGCAGCAGCTTGTCACCCGTCTGATCGCGAATGAGAGCTTTGTCGATCTCAAAAAGCTGACCACCGGCAATCTGACCATGGAGGAGTGGAGCAAGATCGGCGTCGCTTCGGCAGCGCTGTCGCAGACCGACCTGCGCGTGGATGACAACCCCATGCTCTCCGTCGCGCAGATGAACGCCAAGTGCCGCCGCATCGACGACCTCGCGTTGGTCATCATTGACTATTTACAGCTCATGACCTCCGCCGGCATCGGTCGCAGCTACAGCGGCGAAAACCGACAGCAGGTCGTCTCCGACATCTCCCGCAGCCTGAAGATCATGGCGAAGGAGCTGAACGTGCCGGTCGTGTGCCTGTCGCAGCTCTCCCGTGCCAACGAGAGCCGTCAGGATAAGCGTCCCATGCTCTCGGACCTGCGCGAATCGGGCGCGATCGAGCAGGACGCGGACGAGGTCTTGTTCCTCTACCGCGAGGACTATTATAATAAGGATACGGAAAAGCAGAATGTCGCGGAATGTATCATTGCCAAAAACCGTCACGGCGAAACCGGCACGGTCGAGCTGCAATGGCTGCCGCAGTTTACCACCTTTGCCGATCGGGAGTGGCGACACAATGAGGGCTGAGGTGCTGCGTCAGTGCCGTCGGGAGCAGCTCTTCTCGGCGGGCGACTGCGTGATCTGCGCTGTTTCCGGAGGTGCAGACTCCACGGCGATGCTGTGGTGTCTGTATTCTTTACGGGCGGAGCTGGGCATTACGCTCCGCGCCGCCCATTTTAACCACGGTCTGCGCGGCGCCGAGTCCGACCGCGACGAAGCCTTTGTCCGTTCGCTCTGCGATCGTTTGGAAATTCCCCTGACCGTCGGCGGGGCGGATGTCGCCGCCTATGCCGTGCAGCTCGGAGCCTCCGTGGAGACTGCCGCGCGGGAAAAGCGCTACGAATTTCTCTGTTCGCTTCCCTGCGACAAGCTGGCAACGGCACATACGGCGGACGACACGGTTGAAACGGTGCTGCTGCATCTGATGCGCGGCAGCGGTCTGCGCGGGCTTTGCGGCATCCCGCCCAAGCGCGGCAGGATCGTCCGTCCGTTTCTGAGCGTCACGCACGAGCAAGCCGTCGCCTATCTGCGCGAAAACGGTCTTTCATGGGTCGAGGATTCCACCAACGCCCTGCCCGACTGCCGCCGCAACCGTCTGCGGCAATCGGTCCTCCCCCTGCTGCGGGAGGAGGTCCCGTCGCTGTCGCGGCAGGTGCTGCACACGACCGAGCTGCTGCGCGAGGAGGACGCGTTCCTTGACGGGCTGGCAGGCAGTCTCCTGCAGAGCGCCGCCGCGAGCCCGAAGGCTTGGAATACCGCCCCCCTGCTTGCCGCCCCGCCCGTCCTTCGGCGGAGGGCGCTGCGGCTGCTGGTCGGTCGCTTTCTGCCGCAGGACGTTTCGCAGCGTCACATTGCCGCGCTGGAAGCCCTGCTCTCCGCGCCCAAGCCCTCCGCGCGCCTCTCTCTGCCCGACGGCTGGACCGCGCTTCGCAACTACGGGACGCTCACTCTGACGCGCGAACCGACGACGCGCTTTTCGCCCGTCACGCTGTGTCCTTCGGGGATGACCGCGCTGCCGGAGATCGGATTGAGAATTTTCTGTGAAACGGTTGAAAATTTCAAAAAAAGTGCAAATACCCCTTTTCATTTTGCGGTGAAATATGGTATGATAACGCAAAGCATCCTGCAAGCCCGTCCCCGACAGGCGGGAGACGTTCTGGTTCTGCGCAGCGGTCGGCACAAATCCCTGAAAAAGCTGCTCATCGACCGCAAGGTCCCCCGCTCGGAGCGTGACCGCATGGCAGTGATCGCCGCGGGAGAGGTGCTTTTGGGTGTCACGGGCGTCGGTGTCAACCACGCCTACGCAGCAGAGGAGGGGCAGCCCGCCCTGCTTATTCGTATAGAGAAAGAGGAGATGTAACATGAATCAAGACATCGAGCGCGTTCTGATTTCCGAGGAAGAGCTGCAAAAGCGCATCGCCGAGCTCGGCAAGCAGGTCGCTGCGGATTACGCGGACAAGGAGCCGATTTTCGTCGGCGTGCTCAAGGGCGTCGTGAATTTCTTTACGGACATGGTACGGGCAACTCCCATCCGCTGCCAGTATGAGTTCATGGCTGTCTCGTCCTACGGCTCCGGCACGTCCACCAGCGGCACCGTCAAGCTGCTCAAGGACGTTACCTGCGACATCAAGGGACGTCACGTTGTCATTTTGGAGGACATTTTGGACTCCGGTCTGACGCTGAAATTCGTCACCGAGCATCTGCGGGCAATGGAACCCGCCTCCCTGAAGATCTGCGCTCTCCTCGATAAGCCCGAACGCCGCAAGGTCGATGTCTATGCGGACTATATCGGCTTTACCATTCCGAATGAATTTGTCGTGGGCTTCGGTCTGGACTATCAGGAGTTCTACCGCAACCTGCCCTTCATCGGCGTGCTGAAGCCGGAAGTTTATTCCAAGTGAAGCGCCGACGCCCCCGACATATGCCGAGGGTAGCCGACCCGACGCTTCCGAAGTAATCTAAGAGGTATTCATTTGAACAAACCGAGAGCCAACCTGTTACTCTATTTTCTGCTGTTCGGTCTGATTTTCTTCCTCTGTGCAGGTCTTTTCACGCCGAGCAGCAAGTCCGAGATCGACTATTCCACCGTCCGCGAGCTGTTTCAGGAGGAAAAGGTACGTTCCTTTACCGTTGAGGACGGCGTACTGACGCTGGTCCTGCGCGAGAAGGACAAAAACGGCGCACAGACCTATGAGCACGCGCTTGCCGACGAGGAGATGTTCCGCAAGGAGCTCAGCCCCTACTATCTGCGGCAGGCGGACAAGGGGATCATCGAAAGCTTTGACTTTATCCCGACGGAGCCTACGCCGTGGTATATCCAGCTCATCCCCTATTTTCTGATGCTTGTGCTGCTGGGCGCGATGATGTACTTCCTCATGGCGCGTGCAAGCGGCGGCGGTGCTGCGGGCGCGGCAAAATTCGGTCGCGCCAGCGTCCGTGCCGGTACTCCGGAGCGGGTCACCTTCGCCGATGTCGTAGGTGCGGACGAGGAAAAGGCAGAGCTGCGGGAGATCGTCGATTTCCTGCGCGATCCGAGCAAGTATAACCGCCTCGGCGCGAAGATCCCGAAGGGCGTCCTGCTCGTCGGACCTCCGGGCACGGGCAAGACGCTGCTTGCCAAGGCAGTCGCGGGCGAGGCAAACGTGCAGTTCCTGTCGATCTCCGGCTCCGATTTCGTCGAGCTTTATGTCGGCGTGGGCGCAAGCCGTGTGCGCGACCTGTTCGATCAGGCGAAGAAGGGCGCTCCCTCCATCGTTTTCATCGACGAGATCGACGCAGTCGGCAGACGCCGCGGCGCAGGTCTCGGCGGCGGAAACGACGAACGTGAGCAGACGCTCAACCAGCTTCTGATTGAAATGGACGGCTTCAGCGGCAATTCCGGCGTGATTATCATGGCGGCGACCAACCGTCAGGACGTTCTGGACCCCGCACTGCTCCGTGCAGGTCGCTTTGACCGTCAGATTTACGTCGGCGTGCCCGACAGCAAGGGACGCGAGGAAATTCTCAAGGTCCACGCGCGGGATAAGCTGCTTGCGGAGGATGTTGACCTGAAGGTCATCGCCCGCGCGACCGGCGGCTTCACCGGTGCCGACCTTGCGAACCTGCTCAACGAGGCTGCGCTGGCATCCGCACGCGACAATGCGCCCTATATCACCATGAAGACCCTTGAGGATGCCATTTTGAAGGTCATCGCGGGTCCGGAAAAGCGTTCTCGCGTCCGCACCGCCTACGAGCTGCGCACCACCGCCTACCACGAGGCGGGACACGCCGTTGCCATGTACTTCCTGCCCACGCAGGACCCCGTTCATCAGATCACCATTGTCTCGCGCGGTAAGACGCTCGGCATGACCGTCTCGCTCCCGCAGCAGGATGCGCTGAATATGACCCTCAAACAGATGCGTGAGGAGATTGTCGCACTGCTGGGCGGTCGTGTGGCAGAACAGTTGGCGTTCGGCGACGTCTCCACGGGCGCCTCCAACGATTTGCAGCGTGCCTCCTCTCTTGCACGGGATATGATCGCCCGCTACGGCATGAGCGAGCTTCTCGGTGCCGTCACCTATGACAGCGGCAGCGAGATCTTTATCGGGCGCGACTACGAGCGCACCAAGGCATACTCCGAGCAGACCGGCAGCGAGATCGACAGCGAGGTTCGCCGCGAGATCAACGAAGCCTACGGTCGCTGCACGGAGATTTTGAAGGCGAATTACGAAAAGCTGCGGCAGGTCGCAGAGTTCCTTCTTGTGCATGAAACCATGAGCCACGGACAGTTCGAGGCTTGCATGAAGGGCGAACCGATCCCCGACGAGGCGGAGGGCTTCTTTGATACTGTCACCGCTGCCCCCGCGCCGCAGAACACACCTGCCGAAACCGACGGCGCACCCGCCGAGCACGCAGATACGGACGCCGCCGTTGCCGACTCCGCAGACGGCGACGACACCGCCCCGACCGATACACCGTAATAGAAAAGCGCTGACGGGTCGCACCCGCAACCCGTCAGCACCTTGTAAGTAAAATGAAATATGCGCCGGTAGCTCAGTCGGATAGAGCGTCCGCCTCCTAAGTTCATGACAAATTTATCGCCTTTGAGCCAAATGTGTTAGGTTCAAAGTTCAATTTAATACACGCCCCAATAGCTCAGTCGGATAGAGCGTCCGCCTCCTAAGAGTTTGTTCCACCTCTCGCCTTTCGCAAAAAGGCGGGAGGTGCGTAGAATAAAAATATCCACATATTGCTAAATGTCTCTGTACCTCAGCAGGATAGAGGGTCCGCCTCCTAAGAATATGTTATAACGACCGCCTTTCGGGCAAAGGCGATTGACATTGAGTAAGTTTAAGACTAAAATTGAATAGATTTTAAAGATGTTTCCGTAGCTCAGCTGGATAGAGCGACCGCCTCCTAAGCGGTAGGTCGGGTGTTCGAATCACCTCGGGAA
>URWG01000026.1 GCA_900551495.1 uncultured Eubacteriales bacterium | reverse complement strand
CCCCGCCGTGAGCAGGAACAGAGACAAAAGCAGGCGAGAGAAGCGCTCGAGCAGCGTAGGCTTGCCCGTGCACGTCAGAGAGGCGCAAAATAAAACGGAAAGGAGGACCTGTGCACAATGAGATACGAAAGACGAAACGCGGGGAAAGGCAACCGCTCCCTGCGGCTGCACGGGGCCTTGATGATACCGATGAACAGAAATGCGTATGCGATTCCGACGGAACAGAACGACTTTTGCGGAGGTGAGAAGCGATGACAAATGAGACAAAACAACGCATCCGTTACTATAAGCGCGCCCTGCCCGCCATGCGGGAGAAGGTCGTTGCGGCGCTGATGATGCTTCTGATCGCGGCAACGACCGTCGCTGCCTCAACCTATGCTTGGCTGACGATCTCCGCCAGCCCCGAGGTAACGAGCGTCGATACCACGGTCGCTGCGAACGGTGCGCTGGAGATCGCGCTTGCCAACGGCACCGGCGCCGCTCCCGGGAAGTCCCGCGAGGGCGACTCTACCGGCGTGGGAACGCCGATCACGGCAGCCAACATCACCTGGGGCAACCTTGTCAACCTGACAGACCCCTCTTACGGTCTTGCCAACGTCACCCTGCGCCCCGCCGCGCTGAACAGCAGCAACCTGCTGTCGAACCCGCTCTATGGCGTCGGTTACGGTGAGGACGGGCGCGTGACGGAGATGGTCACGGGCGACCAGTTCCGCTATGCCTACTTCGACCCGAACTCCGGCGACGACGGTATGTTCCTGATCGACACGGACAATCAGCACCTCGGAATTCGCGCGATTTCTTCGGTACAGTACGAAAACACGGAGGGCACGGCAATCTTCCGCGAGCTGCTGAGCGCCGCCGAGTCGAAGCTGAAGACCGCAGGAAATAATTACATTTCAATGACGACCAATCCGACCTATATCAGCTCGCTCGAGGGTCTGATGAGCGTTTATGCGCAGAGTAAGGCGGATAAAAAGAACGTGGACACCCTTGAGGTCACGGATTACGTCGAGAATCTGTATGACATGATGCTGTATTATATGCAGAACGTCATGTACACCTCCGGCGAAAGCTATGTTCAAATGGCAAATACGCTGGAAATGATCACAAACGGTAACGCCGATGCGGGCTATACCGTTGATACGCTGATCGCCGCTGCCTTGGGCAATAAGCTTCCCTTGTATATCAGCGAGGGGATTACCAGCCTGCCCGAATTCGCGCAGGAATACACAACACTGCAAAGCTACATGAAAACCGGTACGAAGGGTGATTTCTCTGACCTTACCGCTGCCGAAAGGAACAAGAGCCTTGCTTATTGGGCATACCAAGCTAAGAACGGTACGACCGTTTACTGGAAGGACATCAAGGGCTTGGTGAATTACCTCTGCGACATTGAGAATATTACGCTGAACGGGATCCGTCTCGGCGGCTTGGGCATCGGCACGGCAATGGACCTGATGAACCAGCAGCCGATCAAAGCTGTGATTCACGAGAAGGCGTCGCTATATAAGACCGAAAAGCGCATCGGCGCGAATATGAATACCGATGTGGTCGTTACCGTTAGGTATTACGGGACCAATACATTGAAGGCGATCATGTCCACCTCTGCCGAAGCGCCGTTCGGAATGGACACCGACATCGAAACCATACGCAACCTCAAGCCCGACTCCTTTAAGGGCGGCACGGCGACGGCGCAGGACACCTATGCGCTTGCCATCGACCTTTGGCTGCGGACCAATGCCGGCTCCGACAGCACGGTACAGACGACAAGGGTGACCTCTGCCGACGGCAAAACGGTCACGACCACCGAACCGCTGCGTGCCTACCTGACGCTGGAGGGCAAGGTGCGCTATCGGCAGATTGAAACGCGCGCGACTGTGACGGTGAACGGTGAGACCTATGATGCCTTCACCGCCTCCTATAAGGCAGATAATAAGACACTGGAAATGACCGTGTATCAGCACAAGGACGGCACCGATACCTACTACTGGCTTGATGATGACGGCAAGGAGCAGGTATTTACCGTCTCCGGCGCGACCTATACGCCGAAAATGAATACAGAGACGATCGTCGATGGCTACGACGGTGTGAACCGCGTTTGGAGCGGTGAACAGATGACGCCGTACGAGGGCGACGGTACCAGCACGACACAGGGCGGCGGCAGCTGCTACACCTTCTATGCCTCCAACGCTGCCGATCAGAGCCGCTTTTTGGAGCTGCTCGGGTCTGTGCGCGTGGCGTTTATTGATGCGAACGGCAGACTCATCGGTGCGGCGACAATGGACACACAGCACTACTATGCCGAAAACGGCAAGGTGACCGTGCCGCTGGCGCTGGATGCGACGAGCGCCATCAACCTCGGAGACGACGGCAACGGCAATACGATGTATGCCCTGATGCAGCTGACAAAGAATGCCGCGACGCGCGTTACTGCCATCGTCTATCTTGACGGCACGAAGCTGACCAATGAGATGGTCCTCGCCAGCGGCGACATTCAGGGCAACCTCAATGTGCAGTTCGGGTGCAGCGTTGTCTCCAAGGTGACGACCGTCACGACCACGACGGACGAGACGGGCAGCGAAACCACGAAGACCGATACCTCCTATGAGCGCGACGCCGACAATGAGGCGATCGAAAACGAAGAGCTCATGGACGACAAGATTCAGGTAACGGCAGCGGCGAACCCGACCGACTTTGCATATGACCCCGATACACCCGCAGAGACGAATCTGACCGTCAATGTGACAGGCGTCACGCCGAAGACGGTGGAGGTCTGCTTCCTGCGTGCCATCAGCAAGACACAGGGAGTACAGCAGAAGCGGGTCACGCTGACCGCAGCCGGCGACGCTTGGACGGGCAAGATTCAGTTTGAAAAGCCCGGCAACTATGTCCTGCGCACGGTTTGGGTGGACGGCGTGGAATACGATCTGAACCAAGAGCCGATCACCGTTACTGTGACGGGCAGCTCGGTCAACAGCCTGACCTGCGATGCGCTGCCGGCGGGAAGTATGCGTGCCTCTATCATGACGGCGGATACCTCCTTTACAACGAAAATGACCCTCGGCTTTACGACGAGCGCACAGGTCCCGAGCAGTGTCAAGGGCATCTTCATGGACGAAAACGGACGTCAGGTGAATGTTCCGTTCACGCTGACCGCCGGTACATGGCAGGGGACGGCGAAGTTCACGACCTCGGGCACCTATACCATGCAGTATGTCGAGATCGACGGCGAGCAGTACGAGCTTGCCGAGAACTTGCAGCCGACGCTGGAGCTGATGCTCGGCTTGAAGGTGGAAACGAAGGTCAGCGCTTCGGCGGAAACGCTCGAAAAGCTGCGGCAGATCAACGAAAACGCACTGCCGACCCGCTTTGTTTACGACCCCAGCAAGAAGGATGCAAGCGGCAATCCGCTCCTTGCCGACGGCGTTACGCTGACGGTTTCGGCGAGAATTTTCGATAACAGCGGCAACGAGATCAAGGCGCTGAACGGAGCAAGGCTCTATTACGGTCGCGCCGGTTCCGCAACAGGCGGCTTGGATACCGACCTGAAATGGAACGGAGCCTCCGGCAGCTACCTCGGCAGCTTCCGTATCAGCGGCGCGGGCACCTTCCGCTTCACAAAGCTGACGGTGGACCTCGCGGGTAAGACCAGCGCGCTGACGGCGAAAACAACGGCGCCCGACATTCAGGTCATGCCGCCGGACGATGCCTACTACTTCGGCAATTATACCGATGCATATCAGTATGTTCCCACGACGAAGGGTGTTTTGCAGATCGGTATCGCCTATTCCAGTGCGGCGACCCGTATTGAGGCAACGTTGACCGACGGCAGCGGTACGAAGATCGTTACCGGCGAAATGGGCGGCGAGGCACCCGATCAAGGCGAAAAGTCCGTGAACCTGTGGTCCTTTGAGGCACCGAGCGAGGGCGAATGGACACTGAAATCCGTGAAGCTCTACGGTGTATACTATAACGGGACGTACTACGATGATGAGACCGGCGTTACGGTGGACCTTAGCTCCCAGAGCATCAAGGCGAAGATCGTGAAGAATCTCTATATCAGCATCCGCGGTAAGAGCCAAAGCTTCACGGGCAAGTTCATCACCGACCATCCGGTCAGCGGCTTGACGGTCACGATTGAGGACTATGCCGGTATGCCGATCCAAGGCAGAGAGGTCACCGATGTGACGGTGAACTACCGTCTCAACGGCAATAAGGTCAACGCCGATACCTACGGCTATACGGCGGATAACCTCGGCAGCGTCATTCATGTCAGCGGCACCGGAACCAAGGCGAGCGGCTCCGACACGGTTTATGATATTTCCGAACTGAACTTCCGTCAGGCGGGACCCTATGAATCCTGCGAGGTAAGGTTCAAACTCGGCGGTGAGGAATTCGTTGCCGGAGATACGGGAACGATCGTAAAGTACTTTGACGACGGTAAGCCGTCCGAGCGTTGCCCGCAGTTTGACG
Organism: uncultured Eubacteriales bacterium; assembly: GCA_900551495.1. Taxonomy (GTDB): domain Bacteria; phylum Bacillota; class Clostridia; order Oscillospirales; family Oscillospiraceae; genus JAZOXB01. Next base: position 11,512 of record URWG01000026.1, on the reverse strand, counting down.
TAAAGTGGGAAGTCCCCGACGTGCAGATTTACTTCATCATGCAGCCGTATATGGAAGATGGCGGATGCAGCGTTAAGTACACCTCCATCCCGCAGAAGGATATGACGGATGTCTACTCCGCAAACGTTTGGTGGCAGCGTGACAGCACGGAATGGTACTATCCGCGGACAAAGCTGATTCTGAACAATATCGATAGTAAGTACCTTGCAAATTGCTCAACGGATTTGGAATTGAAGGGTACAACTTCGCCGGCGGCAAAGGAACCGTCGTGGACAAGAACCTTTATCTTTACGAAGGACAGATCGACCGATTGGGTGTACTTGGGCAAGATCGATGGCGACAATGACAAATCCTCCGGCTCGAGAGGCACCGGTCAGTATCGGACTCCGGTTGACAACATCAAGATCCTGACGGCTGTGGTCGACGGAGTAACATACAAGCTGAAGCTCCAACACGAGATTGTCTTCAAAATCACAACGAAAACCTGAGCACAGACCCAATAGTTCGACTTGACGGAAGGAGAATCAGGCAATGCTTGAGGTACTGAAATTTATCGGGAGGTATTACCTCAACTCCTATGTTTTGATCGCAATGGCTGCTGCGCTTCTGTGCTGCCTGCTTCGCCACAAGCGCTTTCATCTGACGATCGGGCAGACACTCGTGCTGTTCTTTATCCATGCGGTCTTCGGCAATGTCGGCGACCGCGTGACGGCACGCATCGCGCTCGGAACATGGAGCGGCGGCTGCTGGTACGGCGTGCCGCTGATGATCCTTGTCAGTATTTTCCTTGTGATGAAGGTGCTGAAAAAGGATTATGAAACAGTCGGCGATATGTCGGCGGCGGGCATCTGCATCCTCCATGTTTTGTCCAAGGTGGCTTGCCTGCTCATGGGCTGCTGCGAGGGCTTGATTATGTATTTCAGAGAGGACGGGACCGCAGTCCGCTTCCCGTGCAGAGAATTTGAAATTTTGGCGAATGCGGCGATTTTCGTTATTCTGCTCGTGTTTGAAAAGAAGAAGATCGCCAAGGGGATGCTGTGGGAGCTGTACATGATCTGGTATGCGGTCATCCGCTATATCGCGGCGTGGCTGCGTGCTCTGCCGAAGGATTGGGAGCCGTTTTTCCTGTGGATCCCCGCGGCGCGGCTTTGGACGGCTGTCATCTGCGTAACGGGACTTGTGATCCTGTTCTTCCACTTTAAGAAAAGATACGGCAGAAAGCCGACAGTGAAGGAATTCCTCTGTGCCCTGATCGGCAAGCTGCCCAAGCAAGAGGTACAAGAAATCGTATGAAAAAGCTGTTGATTCGACTTGCGGTGTGTTTGCTGTCGCTCGGCGTGCTGCTGACGCTGCCCGTCAGCGCGGCGGAGGGGAGCGGTACGTGCGGCGAGGGGCTGGAATGGAGCCTTTCCGGTGCGGTGCTGACGATCTCCGGCAGCGGCGCAATGACGGAGTACGGCGACGAGCTGCTGCCGCCGTGGTATGCGCAGCGGGAGGAGATCACGACGCTCGTCCTCCCCGAGGGGCTGACGTCGATCGGGCGCTACGCCTTCCTCGGCTGCTCCAAGCTGGGCAGCGCGAGCCTTCCGAGCACCGTAACGCGCATCGGGGAATATGCGTTCTCCGAGTGTACCGCGCTGCGGACGGTCCTGCTCGGCTCCGGACTGACACAGATCGCGGAGGGAGCGTTCTCCGCCTGCGAAACGCTGACGGCAATTTCGCTGCCGCAGTCGCTGCAAACGATCGGCGATAAGGCGTTTTACCGCTGCGCGTCTCTCAGTGCGGTCGCGGTGCCCTCGTCCGTGACGGAGCTCGGCGCCTCGGTATTTGCCTACTGCTATTCCTTGGTTCGCGCAACGGTCAATGCGCCGCTGGTGCGGCTGCCGAGCTGGACGTTCTACGGCTGCGCCAAGCTTGCCGACGTGCAGCTCCCCGCGCAGATGAAGGACTACGGCGAGTATGCCTTCCAAGACTGCACGAGCCTTTCGACGGTGTTTACTCCCTCAAATGATTTGAGCACTGCCGATGCCTTGCAGGAGCAGCTCGACAACGACTTTGACGAGGCGATGAACGGTCCCTATGTGTCCTCCGGCAAGATGCCCGACACCTCCGCCTCCGTCTCCGCCACCGACACCGACTACACGGAGACTACCGTCTCGGAGACCGACAACGCGGTAATCGAGGTCGTGCGCGGCATGGGCGACGGCGGCAACACGACGACCGTGACGGCGACCGTCCGTACCGACGCGGGCTGGAACGAGCTTGCCGAGGCGACGGACGGGCTTCGCACAGGCGGTGTCGGCGGCGAGCTGACCGCCGATGTTTACGCGGAGACGGATACCGTCAGCGGCGAGGCGCTGGCTCGCTTTGCCGACGAGAACATTGTTTTGCGTATCCGTCCGCGTGACGGCTCTGTTTGGCAGCTCCGTATGCGCGACCTTTCGGGTGACTTTGCCGAACAGTATCAGCTCGGCGCACTGCTGACGGAGCTGGAGCCGGAATATCCCGTCGATTGCGAGCGGATGTGGAGCCTTTCCTTCCGAGAGGACGTAACGCTGAATGCCGCGATCGGCTTGCAGATCGGCTGCCCGTATGCCAACGCGACGCTCTGTCAGCGCAGCGGCGACGAGACGGAGGTACTTCGCACCGTCGTTGTCGATGCGGAGGGAATCGCGTGGTTTACCCTTGCCAATGTCAGCGCCGATACCGAATATCTCCTTGCGCTCAACGCGACGGAGATCGGGACCGACGAGGCGGAGATCCCCGACACGCTGACGGAGCAGTATGGCATTGACTACACCCTGACCGACAAGAACGGCACGAAATATCAGATCACCGGTCGCTCCTCCGAATGGGGCATCACGGGAAAACAGTTTGCGATCTATGCGGCGATCGGCATCGGCGCGGTCGTGCTGCTCGTGTCGCTGGTCATGATCACAATCCACAAGATCTCCAGGTCCAAGGCGAAATATGCCGCTGCCGCGGCTGCCGAAAAGGACGAGCCGATCGACAAGGAAGCCCTCCGCCTTGAGGTGATGCAGGAGCTTCTTGACGAGACAAAAAAGAAGAAAAACGGTTGATAGGAAAGGAGCGTGGGCACAATGCAGGCTCTGCTATCCGGCAAGCTCGGAATTTTCCCGCTGCTGCTCTTCGTGCTCCTGATCGTCGGTGCGCTGCTGCTGCGGCGGACGGTCGGGAAGCTGCGCCGCGACTTGGATATGGCGGCGTATGAGAAAAAGCGCGGTTCCGTTGCGGCTCCGCCGAAGCCGGAGGAGTGTCTGCCCGGCTACACCATGCTGACCTATCAGGATTACGCAGAGCTTCGCGAGCAGATTTTGCGGGAGCTGAAGCAGGAAAAATAGCCCAAAGGGGGAAGGAGTGCGCGGCAATGAAAAAACTGTATGTCAAGCTGACCTTGGCAGTTGCCGCCTTCCTTGCAGCGGCGGTGATGATCGTCTCGGTCTCCTACGCGTGGATGACCCTCTCGGAAAGCCCCGCGGCAAACGGGCTGTCCGTCACCATCGGCGGCGGCAACACCATCCTGCTTGCCGCGGACCTGACCGCAACGGTGAAAAATGCCGACGGGACGGAGCAGGTCGCCCATTATCCCGCCGAATTCTCGTCCGATCTGAATTTCGCCGCCTATGACTCGTATGGGTATTTGAATGAGCTGGGCGGGCTGTCGCCGGTCTCGACGGCGGACGGTGAATATTGGATACTGCCGACCTATTCGGAAAACGGCGAGCTTGCGCCCATCGACAGCTTTACCGTGGATGACACGCTGGCGGAGGCGAACCGAAGCGACGGCAGCTACGCCTATTTGGACTTTTGGCTGGTTTCACCCGGCTCGGACTACAACGTCCGCGTCTCCATGGATTCCAAGCTGCAGCAGGGCAGCTACCTGATTGAGCTGCCCTCGGCGGAGGCGACCGACGACGGCTATACCTTGACGCAGCCGCAGCAGGTGGCTGCCGCCTCTGCACGCGTCGGCTTCCTCGTCAACAGCGATACCTCTGCGGACGGCGACCTTTTGGCATATTCGCAGAGCGACGGCTACGAGGAGCGCTACCGTACCCTCCTCGGCGTCTATCGGCAGCCCGATGAGGAGGTCGATCCGACGCGTACCTCAGGCTTCACAATCTACGAGCCGAACGCGGACCTCCACCCGAATGACGCGGCGGAGGACGGCGCGTATACGGTGACGCATCCGCTGCGTTATGACCCGAGCGACCGACATATCGAGGAAGCGGAGACGGTCGATAATCTCGCCGTCCAGCTTGCAAGCGCATGGCAAACCACCGACGACAGTACAGCGCTCCGACTGGAACAAATTTTTCAGGCGGCGATCGCGGGAAAAAACGGTCTGACCGCGCAGAGCGCGCAGGAGTATTTTTACCGAGACTATCTGCAGGGGCAGGTGGAGGCGTATCTCTCCGCCGGTCGGTTTGTCCAGGATACGGAGGCGTTAGCGGCGTCGGCGGAGGACGGAACGGTATCTTCCGAGCGGCTGCAAACGCTGAAAACCGCAGGCGCTGCCGACGGCGCGGTGATCGTCAAGCTGAAGCGCAACACCCCGCAGCGTGTCCGAATGTTTATTTGGCTGGAGGGGCAGGATATTGACTGCCGCAGCAGCGGCACGGTCCGAGCCTCCGAGCTGGCGCTGAAGATCGAATTGGCAGGATCAACAAAATGAATTTGAAATCCCTATGGCAGAAGCTGTCCGGCTTGTGCCGTTTGCATAAACCAAAGCAGGACGCGGCGGAGGAACCGCCGCAGACAGAGGAACCGCCGCAAGCGGAATCGGAGGAGTACGAAGCGAAGCCGAAGCGCTACACGGTGATTTCCGTTGTGCTCGTGCTGGCGGTGGCGCTGTGTCTGACGGTCTCCATCCAGTCCGCGACGCAGGGCTATGTCAGTATCGCGGGCTTCAGCGTATTCCGCGTCGTGACCGGCAGCATGGAGCCGACCGTTCGGGTGGGCGAGGTGCTGCTGTGCCGCAGTACACCGATCGAGGAAATACAGACGGATGATATTGTGTGCTATCGGAGCGAGTTTTCGGAGATTCGGGACGCCGTTGTGACGCATCGGGTCGTTCTGATCGAGCAAGATTCGGCGGGGGAGCTTTGCCTGCAAACGTGCGGCGATGCGAACCTTGCGACCGACCCTTATCCCGTCCGCCGGGACAATCTGATCGGGAAAGTGGTCTGGCACAGCGGAAACGACGGCATTTTTACCCGTTTTTTGTCCTTTATCAGCAGCAAGATCGGCTTTTTGTCCTGTATTGTCATCCCGATTTTGCTTGTCCTCGGCGTGATCGTGCAGCGGGCGGTAAAAAATCTCTGCTCGGAGATCCGCAATTTGCGGTCACAGCTTCGGCAGGTCGAGGCGGAAAACGAGAAGGACGAGCTGCTTTCGGGCTATACTATATTGACGAGGAAAGATTACGATGAGATTTTGCTCACGTTACGGGCGGAACTGCAAAAAGAGCTCCGGAATCAAGAGAATATTCAGCCGCCGACGCACGAAAGCAAAGACGGCGACTGATCCGAACGCAAAACTGAAACGAACCGTTCTCGGGCGCGTTGTGATCGCTGCGGCGTCGCTTTTGCTGGCGGTGGTGCTGATTTTTGCGATGTCCGTGGCGTGGTTTACCAACGTGTCGCAGACAACCGGACTGCAATTACAAACGCAGTCTTGGGGCTTTGACATCAATAAGATCAAGATCGCGGAGCAGGGAACGAAATATGAGGCTGCCCCCGGTATGAACGGCTATGTGCCGCTCACGGTCGATAACGGCGACGGCGCCTCGGCGGTGAGTGTCACCGTCAGCGTCAATAAGCAGACCATGGAGGAGGAGCTGCGCAAGCGCGTGTTCTTCTATGTTGAGGAGCCGAAAACCGTCCGCTTCGAGACGGATGGCACGACAGAGACTGTGCCCGTGCAGTACCTCGGCAGCGACGACCGGCAGGGATACCGCTATCTGCTGGCGGGCGGCGACAGCCTGATTTTGACGCAGACCTACTGCTCCGACGCGGCGTTCAGATGGCAGTGGGTCTACGATATGCAGGGCTACTACTTCCGCGGACGGGTGAGCAATACCGAGGTCAAGGTGGACGAATACCTGCGCCCGATCGAGTACGATCTGAACGAGGCGGTGTTTGACCAAAACGAGACATCGCAAAGCTATCGGCGTCTGCTGCGTGTCGGCGGACAGACGGCGGCGCAGTTTCTCAAGGGCGTTTTTGATGCGGACGGCTATTACGGCAGTCTGAAGCTCTTGCAGGACGGCTCCGCCTCGCCCGAGACGTACCTTACGGTGGACGGACGGCTGTATTTCCGCGTCGAAACGGATGATCTCGGCTTCGGCGTCTGGGCATATCTTTGCGATTATGAGGAGATTCGAGCGGCGACGGACTTTGATAACAGTTTGGTCGCTGCGGGAACGGCGGATATTACGGCGACGGTGCGCGTCAGTGTCGCCAATGTGGAGACACCGCGCACCGAGGTCACGACGGCGGAGGAGCTGACGCGCGAGCTGCACAGCAGCCGAAATCAAACGGTCACGCTCAAGCAGGACCTTACCCTCACCGAACCGCTGACACTCTCCGGCGAGACGGAAGCGGTGCTCGATCTGAACGGCTTTACCCTGAATTATGCGGGCGAGGAAGCCGACTATTCGGTATTTACGGTCGAGGAGGGCAGCGCACTGACGCTGCTGAACGGCGTCCTGAACGGAAACCGCAAGGGAAGCGATACCGCCGGCGATTTTCAGTCAATCGGCGTGTCGGTCTACGGCGGCAGGCTGCTGCTCAGCGGCATTACCGTCTCCGACCTTGACACGGCGGTGTTCCTTGACGATCATGCAGCAAAGACGGACAGCGTGGTGAAGATTTCAAACTGCGAGTTTGACACGACCTCTACCGGCATTGCCCTTTACGGAAACGGCGAGGAAACGGAAACACCCACCCGTCTGCTCGTACGCAATACGAAGATTACGAGCGGTTATATCGGTATCAGCGGTCAGGGCACGAACAAGCCGAACGATCAACGCTGGGGAACCGATGTGACGCTGCTCGATTGTAAAATCGAGGGCTACTGGGCTGCGCTTTACCAGCCGCAGCAGCGCTCGGACACAACGATTTCCGCCTGTGAATTGAAGGGTTACACCGCTGTGGCGATCAAGGGCGGCACGGTCCGCTTCTATGACAGCACGATCAAGGGGACCGGAGCGCATAAGGAGGCTGCGGCGAGCAGCGGCGGCTGGACGGACACCGGCGACGGCGTTTATGTCGAGGCAACCTACGGCTGGAGCGCGGCGGCGGTCCTCTGCGGCGGCGGCAACCGTGTCGAAAGTACGTTCGGCTATGCCGTGGAGCTTTTCGGCGCGGACGAAAAGGGACCGGCGAAGCTGCTGGTCGAGGGCGGCAATCTGCGCGGCGCGTTGGCTGCAAGCCGTTCCAACGCGATCGGCACGCTGACGATTTGTAAGGGAACGACGGAAAACGGAGTAACAAAGAATTGAGAGGTGAGTGACCTGTGAAAAAGAGAAAAACCGTGTTCGCAGGTCGCTCCCTTTGGCTGCTGTCGGGCTTCGCGGCGGTGCTTGCGCTGCTTGTCTGCCTCGGCGTCAGCTTTGCGCGGTATCAAAAGGCGAAGGAGCAGCGGTTGATGCTGACCAATGCGGCTGCCGCTCCGTCGGTTTATTTCCTGCGGACAGACGGCTCCTTTCAGCCGCCCGAGGCGTGGGAAAAGGACGAAAACGGCGCGTATGTGCTGCGGTTTCTTCTGAGCAACGCCGCCGCGGATACGGTTTACGCAGACAAAACGCAGGAGGTCTCTCTGTGCGTTGCCTCGAGCGTCGCCGATCTGGAAAAGGATACGGAGGTCACGCTGACGGTCGGAACGCAGAAGTATACGGCTGTTGCCGAGACATCGGACGAAACAACGGTTCTCGGTCAGCGTTACGGCGCGGGAAAGCTCTACCGCTTCTTCTCCCAAACAGGGGAGGAGCTGGAGTGGACGCTGCTCGGCGGCCGCGCTTCGACGATGGAGATGACGCTCACCGTGACAGGCGGTGCGCCGAATACGGTTTACACACTTATGGCGGAGTCTGCCGCCGTCGGCTGAGAAAGGGCTGACAGATGAAGAGAAAGAACGCTTTCAGCTTAATACTTACGGCGGCGCTGCTGATTGCGGCGGCGCTTTCCCTGCTCTCTCCGACGCTTGCACACTTTACCGCGAACGAAACGTGGAGCGGACGAATCCCGAATGAGGCGGCGGCGGACGAGACGCAGGAGGCGGAGCTGCTCGTCGTCGGCGGGCAGACTGTACTGCTGGGGGAACCGACTGCCGAGCTTGTGATCCCGCTCCATATGCCGACCGATGACGGGTATTCCGTTACCGTGGACGGCGAGGGTTGGGTTGCGGAGCTTTTGTACGGCACCAATGTGTCCCTGAAGCTGATCCCTACCCGCGCGGAGATGCCGACCGAGCCGGTGACTGCACCGCCTTCCGCGCCGACAGAAGCGACGGAGGTAACGGAGCAGCCGACGGAAGCAACGCAGGCTCCGACGGAGGGACCGACCAAACCGACGAACGAGACGGGGAGGGAACCTTCGGAAACGACGGAGCAGCCGACGGAGGCAACGGAACCCGCAAGTCCGCCGCAGAATGCTGCCGCTGTGACGATTCGTGCCGCTTGGACGGACGGCACGACGGAAAAATTTGCGGACCTTATCCTCGGACCCGCGACGGAGCGGACGGCAGCGGGAACGGTGACTGCCGAGACGGAGTTTTATCATCCGTCGATCCCGCTCATTTTACATACCGGGGAGACTCCCGTTACGCTGCTGAGCCAAAACAACGGTTTTCCCGCCGGTACGCGCGTGATTTCAGAGGCTGACGGTGCGCGGCAGACGACGCTGCTGTATGCGCCGATGCCGCTGCAGCTTCCCGCAAATGCCGAGGCTTGGCTCTATCTGCCCGACACGGAGCCTGCCGAGGATCTGGTGCTGCAAGACGAAACGCAGACGCTGACGCTCAACTATTATCCGCTGCCGGAGGAGCTTGACAGCACGACGCCGATCCTGATGGGAGACGGCGGGCTGCTGCTTCCGCTTCCCGTCCAATGGGGAAGCGCGATCGCAAGCGCCGCAGTGGAGCGGCTGGAAAATGACGGGACAACGTGGACCGAGGACGAAACGATCCTCTGCGAGGAGAACGAGCTGACCGGAGAGCTGCAATTCACGCCTAAAAATACACCTGCCGGCACCTACCGTGCAACGGTACGTTGGCAGCGCGGGGAGGAGACGCTCTATTCTCTGACCTTCCCGTTCTATGTAACCTACGCGATGTGGCCTGATCATACCGAGACACTGCAATACCGCTATATCGGTTCAAGCAGCGCCGTTCCGCGCGCGGGAAAGGAAATTGAAGTATACGTTACGCATTACTGCGCCTGCACGATCTGCTGCGGTGAAGGCGCCGACGGCACCACCGCGAGCGGTAAAAAAGCGGTGAGCGGTATCGTCGCCATGTCGGAGGACTACCCGTTCGGTACGCAGATCGAGATTGACGGCGTGCTGTATACCGTGGAGGACCGCGGCGGCGCGATCACAGGCAATGACGTCGATATTTATGTACCGACGCATAACGAGGCAATCCGACGCGGCGCAAAAACGGTCAAGGCGGTAGTCTACCTGCCCGCAGAGACGGACGGGGAATGACACGAAAATATAAGGGTCAGGCGGCTGTTCCCGCCTGACCCTAATAATTTACGAGATGCAAATTGCTTTGCGAAGGGTTGAGATCGCGTTTTTTTCCAGTCGGGAGACTTGTGCTTGGGAGATACCGACCTCGGAGGCGACCTCCATTTGCGTTTTGCCGTCAAAGAAGCGCAGTGCCAAAATTCGCTTTTCGCGTTCGCCGAGCGTGCCCATTGCCTCGCGCAGCGCAATCCGCTCGAGCCACTGCTCGTCGGTATTTTTCGTGTCGCGAAGCTGGTCCATCACCGTCAGCGGGTCGCCGCCGTCGGAATAGACCGGCTCGTAGAGGGAGACGGGCGCTGCCATGGCGTCCATCGAACGGCGGACGGTCTGCGCAGGAAGCTCCAATTTGGCGGCGATCTCCTCGAGTGTCGGCTCGCGGGCGCTCTCGCGCTGCATTGCCTCCTTGCATTGGAGCACACGGTAAGCGGTGTCGCGCATACTTCTTGAGACACGAATGGCACTGTAATCGCGCAGGTACCGCTTCACCTCGCCCTCAATCATCGGAACGCCGTAGGTGCTGAAGCGGACGTTGAGGTCCGTGTTGAAGTTGGCGATCGCCTTCAAAAGCCCCACACAGCCAACCTGAAACAGATCGTCGGGGTTTTCGCCGCGTCCCATGAATTTTTGAATCACCGACAGCACCAGCCGCAGATTTCCCTCAATGAGCTGCTGGCGTGCCGCTTCGTCGCCCGCCTGTGAAAGCTTGAGCAGCCGCAGCATTTCGTCGTTCTTCAGCGTTTTCAGTCGAGATGTGTTGACGCCGCAGATTTCTACCTTGCCCTGCATGACCGTCCCTCCTGCATCGTTGGAATCCTTTTTTGCCGATTTCAGCATGAATCGGCACGATACAGTATTTCCCAACCGGCGTTTTTCATACACTGCGGAAAGGGAGTGACGTTGTTCGCGGCATTTTTGCGCAAAAAGCTGTTTTTCGAATTTTTTCGACGGAAACCGCCCGAAAATGGTTTACATAATTCTGAATTTCTTTCAAATATGCGCCGTTATTGAAACCGGTCATACCGACATATTCATGAAAATATTCAGGGGATTTACCGAAACGACTTGCCGCGGTCGGAAACCTCGCGGCTGAATTTGCAAGAGTTTTGCACACTGTGCACAGGGTTTTGCACACCGGCGATTGTGCAAAAGCGCTTGCATTGCATGAATAACGAGTTTACATAATTCAGTTGTAAGAATTCGGAACAAATTGCCCCAATTCTTCGTAGGAAAGCTCGCGGTGCAGCGCAAGGTTGATCGCCGCGCCCAGCACCGCCGCCAAATAATGCACCTGCTCGTCGATGTCACGCGGCGTGACGATCCGCTGCGAGTCGGCATCGGTGACGGTTGCCGCGCCGAGCGCCAAAACGGGCACGCCGAGCGTCAGCTCCGAGAAGCCCTGCCGACGGTTTCCCACGCCCGAGCCGGGGACGATCCCCGTATCTGTGAGCTGGACGGTACGACACAGGCGCTCGACCGAGGCGGTGGCAAGTGCATCGATCACCACGACGCACGACGGCTTCGTGTGGGCGACCGCGCCGCGCACCAGCTCGGCGCTTTCAATGCCGGTCGTCGCCAGGACCCCGGGGCAGATGGCGCTGACCGAGCGGCAGCCGCCGAACTGCTGCTTCGGATTATCCGGGAGGGAAATTCCAATATCGAAGGAAAATGCGTCCTGATGGAGCCGGAACTGGTGATCCGGGAATCCTGCAGATCCCGGAAAAAGGAGGAATAAAAGATGAACTATG
>URWG01000025.1 GCA_900551495.1 uncultured Eubacteriales bacterium | reverse complement strand
GGGGGGGCCTGAAGCTCCCCGCCTGCGACACGTATCTCAACATCATCGGCGGCCTGTGGCTGGACGAGCCTGCCGCGGACCTTGCCGTTGTGATCGCGGCGGCTTCTGCGGCGCAGGACAAGCCCGTGCCGGATACCCTCGCCGCGATCGGCGAGGTCGGTCTGACGGGTGAGATCCGCGCAGTCAGTCAGCTCTCCCAGCGGCTTGCGGAGGTGCGGCGGCTGGGCTTCGACCGCTGCGTCATTCCGCGAAACGGAACAAAGGACATCAAGGCGCCGGAGGGCTTGGAGCTGCTCCGCGCACGCAATATCCGCGAGGCGATCGCCGTCGCGCTGTAACAGGGGGCGCTTATGCCGGGAATCAAATATATCGCGCGGATTGTGCGCGGGATGCGGTTTGACAGACTGAATCAGATGCTCTCTGTCGTTAAGGAGAAAAGCGGTCACAGCAAGGCGCGGACCTTTTGCAGTATGGTCTGGTGCGGGCTGCGCTACGGCGCAGGCTACTATGACTATGTGATGTTCGGCTTTTACGATATGAACGGTAAGCAGCGCGACACCTATCTGACCCGCGTGCGCAACAAGAAGGTCTTTGAGGTCATGAACGACTACCGCTACGCCGATGAGTTCGACGACAAGCTGCGGTTTGACGCGCGATTTTCGTCGTATCTGCACCGTGCGTGGCTGGACGGAGAGAAGGCAACGGTAGGAGAATTTGCCGATTTTTTGTGCGGGCAGGACGCAATCTTTGCCAAGCCGAATCACGGTGCTTGCGGTAACGGCGTTGAAAAGCTCAGAGTTGCGGATTTTGCCGACGCTGCCGCCGTGCTGGACTATGTGCGGGAAAAGAAGCTGTTTGTCCTCGAGCATGTCCTGCCGCAGCATCCCGATATGGCGCGGCTGCACCCGCAGTCGGTCAACACAATGCGTATCGTGACCGACCTCGTCGGGGACACGGTGCATATCGCCTACATCGTCGTGAAGATCGGCCGCGGCGGCGGCTGCTGCGATAACACGGGGCAGGGGGGGATGCTCTGCCGCGTGGACCCCGAGACGGAGACGATCTGCTCGGTCGCGACGGACGACTATTTCAATGTGTTTGAGAAGCACCCCGATACCGGCGTGACCTTCAAGGGCTACCGAATCCCGATGCTGCCCGAGGCGATCGCGCTGGCAAAGCAGGCGGCGCGGGAAATTCCGCAGATGCGCCATGTCGGCTGGGACGTTGCCGTTACGCCCGACGGTCCTGCCATCATCGAGGGCAACGAATATCCCGGCACCGATCTGTGCCAGCTTGCACCGCACACGCCCGAAAAGCAGGGGCTATGGGTATACTATAAAAAAATATTGAAGGAAATCACGGCGAGTTAACCAATCGGATGCAAGTCCGATGAGTGCCCGATACAACCCCCTCCTATGCTGATAGCAAGGAGGGAGTTTTTATGCTGTTTCTCATGAAGGTTTTGAAAAATGCAAGCCTCATACGGCTTCGGGCTGCTGCGGCTTGGGCAGGGAAGCAGAGCGGAAGGCGAAAATCGGCGATATACGCGGATATGCTGTGGTGTGCGCTGCGGCATGGCGCGGGCTATTGTGATTACACGAATTTCGGCTTTTGGGAGCTTACGGAGCGCCAACGCGCGACCTACGTTACCCGCTTTCGCAACAAACGTATTTTGGACGCGCTGAACGATCGGCGGCATTATGAGGACTTCAACAATAAGCACCGATTCCTCGCACGCTATGCACCGCTGATGCAGCGGGAAACGCTCGACCTGACGCTTGCGCCGCCGAATGCGGTTTACGATTTTTTCCAAAGACACCCGATCTTTTTTGCGAAGCAGGCGAGCGGCTGCGGCGGCAAAGGGGTCAAACGGGTGCAATGTGAGCATGAGCAGGAAAACGCGGAACTGCTGAAGGCGCTGCTGCGAGACGGCGACACGATCCTTGAGGAGCCGATCCGCCAGCACCCGATACTGGCGGCGATGCACAGCACCTCGGTCAATACGCTGCGTATCGTGACGGATCGGGTCGGGACAAGAATTGACATTTCCTATGTGCTTTTGAAGACCGGGCGGGGAGAGGCGTGCTGCGATAACTCCGGCTGCGGCGGTATGTTTTGCCGTGTCGATGCGGACAGCGGTACAGTCGTCTCGGATGCGACGGACGATTTTCACAACGTCTTCTCCGAACATCCGGAAACGCACCGACCGTTTCGCGGGCTGAAAATCCCGCATTTTGCCGAGGCGCTTTCGCTTGCGGTACGAAGCGCCGCCTTGTCGTCGGAGATCGGGCACATCGGTTGGGATATTGCAATTACGGAGGAAGGCGTGGAGCTGGTCGAGGGAAACGCCGACCCGGGCGTGATGTGCCAGTTCCTGCCGCACACACCCGAAAAACAGGGACTGTGGATATACTATAAGAAATTACTGAAGGAACTGAAATAAAGAAGCAGACTGCTGCGGGAAAACCCCGCGGCAGTTTTTTTGTCATAGCAGTGGGACAGGCGCATAGGATGAGAAGGAAAGGGGAGTGCCATATGGGGAATAAACCGAGGACGAAAAAATCGAGCAAGACGAAATCGACAGTGATCGTGCTTGCAATCGCCGCGCCGCTGCTGACTGTGGCGCTCGCGCTTGTCAGCGCGAAGCTGATTTTGGGCGGCACGTTGAAGCAGGAGAGCATCACGGCAATCGCCTGCGTGATCGCGGGCGTGGTGTCGTTGCTGTGCGGATTCTTCGCCGCAAGGAGAGCACCGCAGAAAAAGCTGCTGTGGGGGATTATGGCGGCAGGCGGCTACGCGTGCGCACTGCTGCTGGGGAATCTTCTGTTTTTCGGCGAGGGGTACGACGGCATCCTGCCGATTGTCGGCTGCTGTCTCGGCTGTGGGATTTTGGGCAGTTTGACCGCAGCGGCAAAACGGAAGAAATATGCGTAAATCGAAAATGGATAATTGCAGGAAAACTTGCAAAATGCGGAAACCACAATATTTAGTGCGCCGAGCGGACACATCGCGTAGATATGGTAAACGCGTTTCAAATTGGTTACAAGGATGTCAAACTCGGTTACGCGGTTTACATAACGCAGTTAACATAATATATGTGCATAATCAACAAATTTTAACAAAATCGCGAAAAAGTGTTGAAATTCAAGGATTTTTGCGGTATAGTATGTATCGTCGGAAAGAAAATGTTGGATTTTTTGAAAAAAATCGCACAATTTGTGGTTTACATCATTGCGAAACACAAGATATTGTTTTCCACAAAACGGAGCCGATTCCGTCATGAGGGCGTCAAAAATTGCAGGCTCCGCTTTCCGTAATCACGGTTACTTCATTATTGCCTGCCTTTGCCTGCTGCTCGGCTGTGCATTTTCGACGGTCGTTGTCGATTCTGCCGACGCAGTCGCTTATGGACAGCAGCTCTTTTCTCTCCGCGCCGTGGTGCGTACCGCGCTGGTGTTGGCGGCGGGAATTTTGATCGCCGCATTGACGCGTGTCGGCTTCTGTGCCGTGCTGTTTTTGCTCGGCTTGTCCTATGCGGGCTGTACGGCGCTGTTCTCTGCCGACTTCGGAGGTGCCGCCGCTGTTGCCTGCTGCTTCTGCTTTTTGCCGCGCTGCTGTCTGCTGTGCTGGATAGCCTTTGATCTCTGCCGCAGATGCCGCGTGTTGCTGTACATTCTTCTTGCGCTGCTCTTGCTTGCCGCGCAGTATTTTCTCAGTCCGATCTTGCTTCAGCCGCTGCTGTCGCGGTGATTTTATACTATAATCTGTTAAAAAGCTTGAAAAGCTTTTTAGTGTGCGCAGCACATGGGATTCTTGATGAAATATTTTAATCAAGAATCAGTATTACGAAAGGTGGTGAACGCGTGATGAATTCGATTTCAGCCTATGAAAACTACTTATTGAATATTAAGCACGCCTCCACCAACACCGTTTCGTCCTATATGCGCGACCTTCGGCAGTTTCACACCTATATGCAGGAGCACGAGGAGCAGTCCGTGGAGCAGTGCGACCGTGAGGGCATCTGCCGCTATACGCAGCACCTGACCAACAGCGGTAAGTCTGCCGCGACCGTCGCCCGCTGCGTCGCCTCGCTCAAGAGCTTCTATGCCTACTGCCTGTCCGAGGGCATCGTGTCGGAAAATCCCGTCCATGAGATCCCCACCCAGAAGGCGGAGAAGAAGCTGCCGCAGATTCTGACCGGTCGAGAGGTCGAGCTGCTGCTCGAACAGCCGAAATGCGTTGACCTCAAGGGCTTCCGCGATAAGGCAATGCTGGAAACGCTGTATGCGACCGGTATGCGCGTCAGCGAGATGATCGCGCTGGACGTTGCCGACGTCAGCCTTGCCGGTTCCTTTATCAAGTGCGAGGGCAACGGGAAGTTCCGCATTATCCCGCTCTATCCCGCTGCGGTGAAGGCGCTCTCCGTCTACCTGACCGAAATTCGCCCGAAGATGGCGGCATCTGTCGAGGAGACGGCGCTGTTTGTCAACGTCAGCGGCGAACGCATGACCCGTCAGGGCTTTTGGAAGATTATCAAGCACTATCAGGAGACGGCACAGATCAGCAAGGACATTACCCCGCACACGCTGCGCCATAGCTTCGCGGCGCATCTGCTGGAAAACGGTGCCGACCTCCATTCGCTTCAGGAAATGCTCGGTCACAGCGATATTTCCTCCACGCAGATTTATACACAGGTGGTAAAGCAGAACCTCAAAACGGTCTACAACAAATACCATCCCAGAGCGTAACAGATACATAAAAAACGTCCGCACGGTGCGGGCGTTTTTTGTTTTTCCGCTTGCGTGCGGTGCGGCGCTGTGGTATACTATGGGCGCTTGCCGAGGGAGGGGATACCTGTGAAAAAAGCGGCGGCACTTCGCTTGACGACATCTCAATTTATATTGTTGGGCTTTCTTACGGTAATTCTTGCGGGCAGCGTTTTGCTCGTGCTTCCGATCAGCGCAGCGGACGGCAATTCCGTCCCGTATATCGACGCTTTGTTTACCGCGACGACGGCGACCTGTGTTACGGGGCTTGTGACGGTCCCGACGTTCAGCACGTGGAGTACCTTCGGACAGGTCGTCATCCTCCTGCTCATTCAGATCGGCGGCTTGGGCGTCGTGACGATCCTGTCGTCTATGATGATGCTCCTGCATCGTCGGATCGGTATTTCAACGCGCCTGCTCATTCAGGACGCGTTCAATCTGAACACGCTCTCCGGCTTGGTCCGCTTTGTCAGGAAGGTCCTGTTCGGCACGTTTGCGGTCGAGGGAGTGGGCGCGCTGGCATACATGGCGGTCTTTGTGCCGCAGCTCGGCACGCGGGGGATTTGGATTTCGGTCTTTAACTCCGTCTCCGCATTCTGCAACGCGGGTATCGACATTCTTGCCGATAACAGCCTCTGTGCCTATGCGCTTGACCCCGTGGTCAACATCGTGACCTGCTGCCTGATCGTCCTCGGCGGTATCGGCTATATCGTTTGGTGGGACGTGCTCCGTGTCCTCGGGCAGAAGAAGCGGTGCACAAGGCGGCATTTTTGGAAGCACCTGACGCTGCAAAGCAAGCTTGCAATCTATATGACGCTGCTGCTGATCTTCGGCGGCGCGGCGCTGATTTTGGCATTCGAATTCAACAATCCGCTGACCCTCGGCGGAATGACCCTGCCGCAGAAGCTTCAGGCGGCGCTTTTCCAGTCCGTTACGACAAGGACCGCCGGCTTTGCGACCGTTCCGCAGCAATCGCTGACCAACGGCGCGGCGCTCGTCTCGCTGCTGCTGATGTTCATCGGCGGCTCGCCCTCCGGTACGGCAGGCGGCATCAAGACGGTAACGGCGGCGATTTTGGCTGCGACGGCGGTTTCTCTGATTAAGGGACGCGACGACGTAAATCTCTTTCACCGCCGTCTGTCCGAGCAGGCGATCCGCAAGGCGGTTGCCGTTTCCGTGACCTCGTTTGCCATTGCGCTGTTGTCCACCGTTGCGCTTGCGGCGGTCACGGACGCACCTGCGCTCGATCTGCTGTTTGAGACGATCAGTGCAACGGCGACGGTCGGCTTGAGCCGCAACCTGACTCCGACGCTGAGCGCGGCGGGAAAGCTCATCATCACCGCGACGATGTATTTCGGACGTGTCGGACCGATTTCGCTTGGCTTTGCCCTGAACGGGCGGGGGAAGAACACCAATATCATAAAAAATCCGACGGAGGATCTCAGCGTCGGATAAAGGAGCGGAGTAATATGAAGAAAACCTATGCCGTTTTCGGGCTGGGGCGCTACGGCATGGCGGTCGCCTCCGAGCTGGAGGCACGCGGTGCGGAGGTCGTTGCCATTGACATTGATCCTGCCGCCGTGGAGGAGGCCGCCTCGTCGCTGACGGTCTGCAAGTGTGCGGACATCACAGACCGCAAGGTGGCGGAGCAGCTCGGTATTGCAAATGTTGATACGGTTATCATTGCTATGGCGAACAGCTTTGAGGCGAGCGTCATGGCAACGATGCTCTGCAAGGAGCTTGGCGTGCCGACGGTGATTGCAAAATGTTCCAATGAGCTGCATCGTCAAATCCTGCGGAAGGTCGGTGCGGACCGCGTTGTGTTTCCGGAGAACGATTCCGGCATCCGCCTTGCCCGAAATCTGCTCACGGCGGGCTTTATCGACATGATGGAGCTGTCGGGCAAGGTGTCGCTTGTCGAGATGGAGGTCCGTGGCGAATGGGCAGGTAAGAGCCTTGCCGAGCTGAATCTGCGCAAGCGCTATGCCATGAACGTCGTCGCGCTGCGCCACGGGAATGCCGTTTCGACGGCAATCGACCCCAATGCGCCCCTGCAAAAGGAGCAGACGCTCATCGTTATCGCGGAGACCGACCGCCTGGAGCGGCTGAAATAAGTCCTGCCAGCTCATCGTAAAGCCCGATCGCACAGCGGCAGCCGCAGCGCTCCGCAACGGAGAGCTTTTCCGCCAGCGTCTCCCCGTCGTCATAGTAGTGAAGCCCGTTCCCGTCCCGACGACAGCGGCAAAGTGCACCTCGGACGAGGTACTGTGCCTTGCCCGTCAAGCCGTCGCAGCCGTCCCATTGCCACGGGGTCAGCTCCAGCGCCCAGCCGTGCGGATAGCGCTGCCCGAGCCTTTCGCAGAACCCATTCCAGCAGTTACAGGGGCGCGGGCAGGAGACGACCGGCAGCGCATCGGGCGCGTCGGGTAAAAATCGCGGCGGAACGAGCAGCGGCGATACCCCGCCGAGCGCGTCAAGCAGCGCACGGTGAAAGGGGAGCGGTGTCCGCTCAAAATCCAAAAAGCAGCCCCTGCCGCAAAAGCCGAGCAGCGTCTCGACTTGTACCGATGTGAGGGGCGCCGACGGAATTTCGCTGTCGTCGATCACGCAGAGCGCGTCGGGTATCTGCCGCTCGGGAAGGCGAAGCGTCCCGTCCCGCCGCAGCCCGTAGCTGACCTGCGCCCAGGCGGTATTCGGCTTGTACACAAATTGTTTCCAATTTGCCGCAAAATACAAGGGGATTGCCAATAGACAAACCTCCTTTTCGGTGATATAATGTTCGCGGAATAATCTGCCAAATGATTCTATTCTTCTGTCAGGTGAAATATGCTGTCATTTTTACCAACCTACTGGTTTCCGCAGTTGACGGACCTGCAGCCGGAGTTCCTGCGTGAGCGCGGGATCACGTTACTGCTGCTGGATTTTGATAATACCATGCTGCCCTATACGACCGACGAGCCGACGCCGGAGCTGCTGGACTGGCTGAAACGGATGCAGGCGGCGGGGGTTCGGCTGTGCATTGTTTCCAACAGCCGCCGTCAGCGCGTGCCGACCTTTTCCGAGCGGTACGGCGTGCCGTGCGTGCTGCGTGCGGTAAAGCCGCGGACGCGCGGTATCCGAACGGCAATGCAGCGCTTTTCCGCGCAAAAGGCTGAAACGGCGCTGGTCGGCGATCAGACCTATACGGATGTTTTGGGCGCAAATCTTGCGGGAATCACCTCGCTTCAGGTGCGTTCCATACATAATCACACCATTTGGCTCAAGCTGCGCCATATTTTGGAGCTGCCCTGCCTGTGGATGGCAAGAAAAAGGAGAGTTGAAGCATGAAAAATCTTGAAAAATACCGTTCCGTCCTGCAGGGCGACGGGGAAGCGCTGTTTCTGACCTCGCGCTACAGTCGGATGTACGCGGCGGAATTCGACATTGCCGAGGGCTACGCGATCGTCTCCGAGAAGGGCGCGCGCTACTATACCGACAGCCGCTATATCGAGTCGGCGACGAATAACATCAAGGATTTTGAGGTCGTCGAGATCGGCATGGGTCACTCTCTGCGTGACGCGCTGAACGAGGCGGTGGCTGACTTCGCGATCAAAACGCTCGGCTTTGAAGAAAACTATCTGACGGTTGCCGAGCTGAACAGCTTTGAGAAGCTGCTAAACGTCCGCTTTGTTCCGATGCAGGAGCGCATCAACCCCTTCCGCTATTCCAAGGAGGCGTGGGAGCTGGAGCGGATGAAGAAGGCACAGGAGATTACCGACCGCGCCTTTGCCGAGGTCTGCACCCGCATCCGCGAGGGCATGACGGAAAAAGAGCTGGCGGCGGAGCTGATCTATTGCCTGTATAAAAACGGCGGCGAGGGTCTGTCCTTTGACCCGATTGTCGTGTCCGGACCGAATACCAGTATGCCCCACGGCGTTCCCGGCGATCGGAAGCTCCGAAAGGGCGACTTCATCACGATGGACTTCGGCGTGCTGTATCAGGGCTACTGCTCGGATATGACCCGCACCGTCGCGCTGGGCTACGCCACGGACGAGATGAAGAAGGTATATCAGACTGTCCTCGAGGCGCAGCTTGCGGGTATCGCAGCTTCCAAGGCGGGTGTCAGCGGCAAGGCTGTGGACGGCGCGGCGCGGAAGGTCATTGCCGACGCGGGCTACGGTCCGTACTTCTCCCACAGCTACGGTCACAGCCTCGGACTGGAAATCCACGAGAACCCCAACTGCAACACCCGCAATGAGGATCCGATGCCGCTTCATGCCGTAGCTTCCGCCGAGCCGGGCATCTATATCCCCGGGAAATTCGGCGTCCGGATCGAGGATGTGGTGATTTTTGAGGAAAACGGCTGCACCGTTATTACCAAAAGCCCGAAAAATCTGATTGTTTTATAAGTTATACTTGAAAAAACCGCTTTTCTGTTGTATACTGAGATAGTTAAAAGCCGCAAGGCGTCATTCTGCTGAATGTATAATTTTTCACATTGGAGGAAACATATATGGCAACCATTACCGCCAGCGATTTCAGAAACGGTAAGACCTTTGAGATGGACGGCAAGATCTATCAGGTCGTCGAATTCCAGCACGTCAAGCCCGGCAAGGGCGCTGCGTTCGTCCGCACCAAGATGCGCAACATCATCACCGGCGGCGTGACCGAAACTTCCTTTAACCCGACGGCAAAGTTCGAGGAAGCCTTCGTCGAGCGCAAGAAGATGGAATACAGCTATTCTGACGGCGACCTGTACTACTTCATGGACGGCGAGACCTACGAGATGGTCCCCATCGGCAAGGACGTCCTGCCCGATGCCTTCCGCTTTGTGAAGGAAAATGAGACCTGCACGCTGCTGTCCTACAAGGGCAACGTTTTCGGCGTGGAAGCGCCCAACTTCGTTGAGCTGGTGGTCACCAAGACCGAGCCGGGTCTTGCGGGCAACACTGCGACCAACACGCTCAAGCCCGCTACCGTTGAAACCGGTGCCGAGATCAAGGTTCCGCTTTTCATTAACGAGGGTGACCGTATTTCTATTGACACGCGTACCGGCGAATATCTTAGCAGAGCTAAGGGCTGAGCCGCACGCACGGGAAAGGAGAACGAAATGACGCTTTCTGAAAAATCCGCGTACCTCAAGGGCTTGATGGACGGGCTGAAGCTCGACACCGAGGCTGCCGAGGGCAAGATGATTGCCGGTATTGTTGACCTGCTGCAGGATATGGCGACCACCGTTTCCGATTTGGAGGAAAATGCCATCGCTGTTTCCGACGAGCTGGACGAGATCGAGGACGATCTGGATGCCATTGAGGAATACCTCATGGACGAGGACGATGACGACGATTACGAGGATGACGACGATTATGACTTTGCCGACGACGACGGCGAGGACTTTGACTATGACGAAGACGTCATCTATGACGTGACCTGCCCGAACTGCGGCGAGGAGCTGCACCTCGACGAGGAGACCATCCTGAAGGACTCCATCCACTGCCCGAAGTGCAACGAGCTGCTCGAGTTCGACTTTGACGAGGACGACGAGAGCGATAACGAGCCTTTCTGAGCAAATTTTGAATGACCGACCCTGCTGCGATTTTCCTTCGCGGCAGGGTCCTTTTTCGCATAGGATGAGGCGGGGGGTGTCGGCATGAGGGAACGGTTGGAACGGCTGCTCTGCGTAAAATCCCTTGTCACGCTGCTGCTGACAGCGTTTTTCTGCATTTTGGCGGCACGCGGCACGGTCTCTGGGCAGGAATTCATTACGGTCTTTACCGTCGTGATCTCCTTCTACTTTGGGACACAGCACGAGCGGCGGAAGTAGCACGGCTTGCCAAGCGGGGAAAACTGTGCTAAAATACAGCAGGATGATGGAAAAAGGATACAATTCCGATGCAAAATAGCCGCAGGAGGTAGAGCATATGAAAATTCTGATCGTTGAGGACGAGAAAGCCATTGCCAATCTGATCGACATGAATCTGACCGCCTGCGGCTATCAGTGTGTTACGGTCAATGACGGGCTGACGGCAGCCGACCTGATCGAGCAGTCCGCATTTGACCTGATTCTTCTGGACATTATGCTGCCCGGGGCAAACGGCTTTGAGCTGATGGAGCAGATTCGACCCACGTGCACACCGGTGATCTTTATTACGGCGCGCGGGAGCGTCAACGACCGTGTACAGGGGCTGCGCGCCGGCGCGGACGATTATCTTGTCAAGCCCTTTGAGATCGTGGAGCTGATTGCGCGGGTCGAGAGCGTCCTCCGCCGCGCGGGTAAGACCGAGGAGCGCTATGTGATCGACGACGTGGTGGTCGAGCCGAAATCCATGCTCGTGACGCGCGGCGGCGTGCCGGTCACCCTGACGCACAAGGAATATGAGCTGCTGCTCCTGTTTGTCCGCAACCGAAATATCGCGCTGTTTCGGGATACGATTTATGAGCGCGTTTGGGAAAATGAGTACACAGGCGACAGCCGTACCGTCGATCTCCATGTGCAGCGTCTGCGCAAGAAGCTCGGCTGGCAGAACAAGCTGGTCGCAATTTATAAGGTAGGCTACCGTTTGGAGGTTTCGCCTTGAAATTTACTTGGAAGATGATCGTCGCGGTGAGTATTTTGCTCGCGCTGGCGCTGTCTCTCGGAAGCTATTTGCTGGTCAGCGACGCTTTTTCCTCGCAGCTTGACGCCGCGATCGAGGACAGCCGTAAGGATCTGCGGATGCTTACGCTGACGATGCAGGCGCTGGTCGGAGGGCAGAGCGTGTTTTCCTTTGACAAGCAGCCCGAGGAGCTGCTGCGAAGTATTTTGCGTGAGGACAGCCTGAGCCAGAGCTACCAATTCCGTGTAACGGGCGAGGACGGCACGCCGATCTATCTCACGGGACAGATTGCGCTGCTTCCGAGCGGCGACTGCGGCGACCGATTGGAGACGACGGTCGTTCGGCAGGAGGAGAAGGTCTATCTGCTCTCGCGGCAGAAAACGACCCTGCTCGACAAGACCTATCGTGTCGAAAGCTGCAATGAGGTGACCGCGATCTTTACGGCGGCGCGGGAAAATCTCCGTCGCAGCCGCCTGATTATGGCGGCGATTTTGGCGGTCTGCATCCTTGTGACGACGCTGTTTACCATGCTGCTGACACAGCCGATCCGCCGTATTTCGAGAACCGCGAAGCAGTTTTCCGACGGGCACTATGAGCGCCGCGTTACCGTCCGCTCAAGGGACGAGCTGGGTCAGCTTGCGCAAGATTTTAACTCCATGGCAGATTCGCTGGAGCAAAAGATGTCGGAGCTGAATGATGCGGTGGAGCGGCAGAAGGAGTTTACCGCGAGCTTTGCCCACGAGCTGAAAACACCGCTCACATCCGTGATCGGCTAAGCGGACACGCTCCGCCGCCGTCAGCTCCCCCCCCGACTGCAAATGGACGCGGCAAACTATATTTTTAAGGAGGGCAGACGCTTGGAGGCGATGTCCTTCGCGCTGCTGGACCTGTTCGCGCTGGAAAAGGAAGCGCCCGAGCTGCTGCCGTGCAGCGTGCTGCGGCTCGTGCGGGAGACCGTGGACAGCTCCTCCTATCTCCTGCGGCAGAAGCATATTTCCGTTGAGCTGCGTGCTGAGAACTGTACGCTTCCGCTGGCGGCGGAGCTGTTTAAGACGCTGCTGTATAACCTGATCGACAATGCACGAAAGGCGTCCGACGAGGGCAGTAAGATCCTGCTGCTCGGGACGCGGACAAAGCATGGCTACCGACTGAGCGTGATCGACCGCGGGCGCGGAATCCCCGCCGACCGCCTCAGGCGCATTACAGAGCCGTTTTACATGGTGGATAAATCCCGTGCACGTGCCGAGGGCGGTGCGGGCTTGGGCCTTGCGCTCTGCATGAAGATCGCGGAGGTGCATCATGCCCGCCTTTCCTTCCGCAGCGAGGTGGGGAAGGGAACGGCGGCGACGCTGGAATTCGGAGGTGAGGGCGAATGAAGCGCTATCTTTGGCTGATCCCGACGATACTTGTGCTGGTCGGCGCGTTTTTGCTGCCGAATCTTCTTCTGAATGTGAAGGAAAGACGCGTGGAGAGCAGCACCTATACCTCCGATGCTTCTCAGACGTGGAAGGGAAGCGGCGCGGGGCTTTCGATGGGGGAAAAGCTCTCCCTGCTCGGGAATCTCACCGAGCCTGCGGAGTACAGCTTCGGCATCCTCGCAGACGACGGGGAGGTTCGCGCAAAGTACGATGCCGAGCTGGGAATTCTGCACGAGAAACGGATGATCAGCGACGCAACCTACGAAAGACTGCACCAGAGCGATTTTGAGGTCAAAAAGTATGTCATACTGGATATGGAGCAGGGCGAGAGCCTTTCGATGTATCGTGTGCAGTATTATGATGCGACGACCTACGCGATTTTGGACGCGCAGAGCTGCAAAATCTTCGGACTGGTCATCTCGACCTATTCGACGTTCGTGATTGATAACGAGTATGAGCTGCTTTACAGCGAGTACCAGGACGAATACGGAGTGTCCGCACCGGACTGGGCGGAATACTACGGCGCGAAGGAGTCGGAGCGTTACGGCATGGATCGCCTCGGTCAAACCTCCACTGAGGATTATTATCTCTACGCGCTGAGCTTTACGCTGGACGGGATAAAGCTCGGCTTTACGGCGCACTACAGCGAGATCATGGGAACGATCACATGGCGACCTGATTCCGTCGCAAATTTCGAATGGCTCGTCAGCGGAGTTTTTCCGGACAATGCCGAGGTCGAAGGCTTGCGGTGATGCAACTCTGATACATCCCTGCGCCAATCACGATACAATCCGATGCTATGATGTCCTCGTTCCAAGGGAGGATGTTATAGATGATTCAAAGAGTATCGCTGGACAGCGCCGCAGCGTTGGACGATTTTGTAGAAAAAAACGGGAGCTTTCTGCAAAGCTCCCTTTGGGGTAAGGTCAAAGCGGATTGGAATTGGTTCGGGCTGATTTGCCGCGACGCCAAGGGGGAGATTCGCGGGACAATGGCGCTGCTGGAGCACCGTCTGCACCGACTCAACCGCTGCCTGCTTTACGCGCCGCGCGGTCCCGTCGCTCTCGATGCGGCAAGCGCTGCGGAGCTGCTGGCAGCCGCGCGTGCTTTGGGCAAAGAGCGAAAGGCGTATCTGCTCCGCATTGACCCCGAAATTGAGGAAACCGACCGCGAAAAGGTCGAGTGGCTGCGGGGCAATGGCTTCCGTCTGAAAACCGCAACGGATTTTTCGCTCTTTCAGGCACGGTACAATTACGTTCTGAATTTGTACGGCGAGACGCCCGAGAGCCTGCTGAGGCGGTATCATCCGTCCGCTCGCCGCAATGTCCGCCTCGCCGAGCAGAACGGCTTGGAGGTTTATCACGGCAGCGTGCTTGATTTACCCGATTTTTGCAGAATGATGGCGCAAACGGCGGAGAAAAACGGCTTTTGCGCCCGCTCAAAGCAATATTTTCACGATATTCTCACGCAAATGCCAAACAACGCAACCCTCTATCTTGCGGCGCATGAGGGCAGGACGATTGCGGCGACCATCATGGTGCGCTTCGGTGAGACGGCGTCGTTTTTCTACGGCTGCTCGGACGGCGCATATCTGCACCTGCATCCGAACGAGCTTCTGCAATACAAAATGCAGTGCGACGCGATCGAAAGCGGCTGTAAGCGGTTCGATCTGCGCGGCGTTGAGGGCGAACCGAACGAGGAAAATCCGAAGTTCGGACTGCACAGCTATAAAATGCGCTTCGGCGCAACGCTGGTGCGTTACGCCGGAGAATTTGACATGATACTGAACCATGCGACTGACGCGTTAGTTAAAATAGTCGGAATCTCTTTACGTTTCAAGAATCTGCGAGGGAAAGCAGCGCCTCACAGAGCGATTGCGGCGTGTAATAGACTTTGGAAGCGCCTGCTTCTTCCAGAATCTGCGCCGAGCGGAATCCCCAGCCGACACTAAGGCAGGGGATTTCCGCATTTTCGGCGGTTAAAAGATCGACCTCGGAGTCGCCGACGTATACGCTGCGCGAAATGCTGCTGCCGAGGCGTTCGAGCGCCGCTAAGGGCATATCGGGCGACGGCTTTCGGCGCAGCTGCGGCGATTCGCCGAACGCAACGTCGATCCGTCCGTCGAAGAATTTTTCCCGCAGCCGCTCTGTCATAGGCGCTGCCTTGTTGGAAACGATCGCCATGCGGAAGCCGGCGGAACGGAGCGCATCGATCAGCTCGTAAATTCCGTCATACGGCACGGTATTGTCGGTGCAGTGCGCTTGGTAGTGCAGCTTCATCTCGGCAAGCACTGCGTCGATCGTTTTCTCCGACGTCTCGGGCGGGACAGCCTGCGCGATCAGACGGCGCAGACCGTTGCCCACGAACCGACGCACCTCCTCAAGGGTTCTGATCGGAAATCCGAACTTTTTCAGCGCAAAATTGGCGCTGTTTTTCAAATCTTCCAGTGTATTCAGAAGTGTGCCGTCCAAATCAAACAAAATCGTATCAATCATCGTGTTCCTCCGCTGCAAGGTGGGAGAGGGGATTCGCCTCTGCTGCGATTTTCAGCTCGGTGCTCTCAATATGTGTGTAAATTTCCGTTGTGTTCAGGTGCTCGTGACCCAAAACCTCCTGCACCGTTTTGATGTCAACGCCGTTGGACACCATCAGGGTCGCGGCGGTGTGACGCAGCTTGTGCGCGGAATACTGGGAGGGGTCCAGACCCGCCAGCAGCATATATTTTTTCACAAGCCGATGGACGGCGGTGACGCTGATACGGTTGTTGTCGCGTGAGCCGAACAGCGCACGATTGTCGGTCAGCACTTTTTTGCTGCGTTCGGGGAGGTATGCTTCAATGGCGGCGCGACACGCCGAGCCGAAATAGACAATGCGTTCTTTGTTGCCTTTTCCTATGACCCGTATCCTGTCGTCATAAACGTTGGAAAGGTTCAACCCTACCAGCTCGGAGCGGCGTATCCCGCAATTCAGAAACAGCATCAAAATCGCGTAGTCACGTTTTGCATTCGGACCCTGAACAGAGGAGAGGAGACGCTTGGACTCCTCAAGCGTCAGATATTTCGGCAGGGACTTTCGAATTTTCGGATATTTGATCTCCTTAACGGGATTTTCAGTGAGCTGCTTTGTGCGAACGGTCAGATATTTATAAAAGGACTTGATTGCCGAAAGCTTTCTTGCGCGCGCGGCAGCTCCGATTCCTGCAGAATCGCGCTCATCGGCTTGGCGATCGTTCGCCAAATAGGAAAGATAATCAAAAATATCAGTAATGGTTATTATTTTTAAAAACTCAAGATCAATATCTTGAATCGAGATATCCTCCAGCGGGGTGCTGTAGGGCATGTCGTTTTTGATCAGCCTCATAAACCGAAGGAACATCCGCAGATCAAGGTAGTACTCGTTGATCGTCCGCGCGGATTGTCCCTTAATCGTCTCG
>URWG01000024.1 GCA_900551495.1 uncultured Eubacteriales bacterium | reverse complement strand
GTGCATAGCACACGGGATTCTTGATTTAATATTTTCATCAAGAATCAGTATGAATGGATCTTTATCCGTCGTCCAGCTCGTTCAGCGCCGCAAGACAGCGACGGCAGACGCGTTTCCCGCAATAGTCCAGCAGATCCTCTGCGGCATTGCAGAAAATACAGGTGTGTCGGTGTTTTCGCAGCTCGATGCGGTCGCCGTTGAGGGAGATCTCCAGCGGGTCGCGCTCCTCAATATCCAGCGCACGGCGAAGCTCGATGGGAAGCACGATCCTGCCCAATTCATCCACGCGCCTCACGATTCCGGTTGGCTTCATCGCCGTTCCCTCCTGTCGTTTTTTGTATTATTATAGCACATTTTGTCAACGTGTCAAGAGGGGGAAAAGAGGTTCCTTCAGTGCACCCGCAGACGTTTTTCCAGCGACGGCTCCGGCGTGACGATCACGGTGCGGTAGCGGTCGTAAATGACCAGTCCCGGGGGCGCACCGTTGGGCTTACGGAGGTTGCGGACAGGCGTTATGTCAACCGGAACATTCTGTCCCTCCCGCGCCTGTGAGAACCACGCCGCCAGCATCGCCGCCTCGGTCACCGCCTCGTCGGAAGGGATCGCCCCGCCGCAGCAGAGAATGACGTGTGTCCCGTGAAATTTCTGCACATGGAGCCAAAGATCGTCCCGCTGCGCAGTTTTCAACGAGAGCTGATCGTTCTGACGGTTGTTCCGACCGACAAGAATTCGGAAGCCGTCGCTCGATACGAATTCCATCGGCTTAGTCGGCTGCTGCTTGGGCTGCTTCCTCTGATTCACCGCACGGAGGTAGCCGCAGCCCTCCAGCTCCGCTCGTATTTCGCTCAAATCTCGCTCATTATCGGCGCGGGACAGCTCATCGAGCACCGTTGCGAGGTATTCCGCCTCAGTTTCGCCGCGCTCGATCTGCTCGGCAAGCACCTTCTCGGCGTGCTTTGCCTTGGCGTAGTCCTTATAAAACCGCGCCGCATTCTGCTGGGGGGAGAGATTCGGCTTGAGCGGTATTTCAATCTCCCGCATTTCCCCGTCGTAAAAATTCACGGCGCGAAGCAGGGTCTGTCCGCGCTCAATGCGGTGCAGATTTGCAGTCACGATGTCGCCCAACCGCCGCAGCCGTTCGCGGTCGAGCGTCGCCTCCCGCTCCTTCTGCTGAAGGGCGAGCTTGCGCAGCGTACGTTCGCGCAGGGTCGTAACGGTCTTGCGGAGGGTCTGGGAGCGCTGGCGCATCCGCTCGGCATGATCTGTCTCGGAATAGAAGCGGTCAAGCAGCGTGCCGTAGCTTTCGCAGCGCTCCTGCGTCATATAATCGCCGTACTGCCCGATCGGGCGGTAGGAAAACTCCCGCGGCTGCCCGTCGCGCAGCAGAAGCGTCGGACAGAAAACGGTGCGGTCCGTCAGCGTGCGGTCGAGATATGCCGCCAGTGCGGAGCGGTCGATGTGTTGCAGGTCCGCGTCCGTCTCGCCGCAGAAACCGAACGACAGCTCGCGGGCAATCAGCGGAGAAATGCCCGCAAAGGTGTCCAAAATCCATTGATCAAGCCGCTTCGATCCGTCAACTTCACTCAAAATCGCTTGAATATCGCTCAATTCAACCTGATTTGGGTCAAGCTTGTTCTGTTTCGGCGGGTCGCGGTAAAACAGCCCGGGCAAAACCTGCCGCTGCTCGGACATTTCGAAGTCCACGCGGCGCAGGCAGTCGAGAATTCTCCCCTCGGGATCGGTCAAAATGAGGTTGGAGTTCCTGCCCATCAGCTCCAAAATCAGGCGCTTTCTGCACGGAATGCCCATCTCGTCGGTGCAGTCGAATTCCAAACAGACGCTGCGCTCGGCGGACGGCTGTGTAATCGCCGCGATCCGTCCGCCGCCGAGGTGCTTACGCAGGAGCATACAGAACATCGGCGGCTGCGCGGGGTTCTCCGTCGGGGTCTGCGTCAGGTGGATGCGCGGGCGACTGACGTTCGCAGACAGGAGCAGACGCTCCTTGCCGCGAAGCTGCAAAACCACCATGTCCCGTGCGGGCTGCTGAATTTTTTCGACCCGACTGCCGATTACGGCGGGGCGCAGCTCGTCTAAAACGGCGCTTAAAAACATCGCGTCAAACGGCATTTCTCTCCTCCTTCCGCACGGCGGCAAACAGCGCCTCCACGCGCTCCTGCCGCCCGAGCAAATAGAGCGCCCCGAACAACGCCTCCAAGCCGGTCGCCTTGGCATACTCGGCAGCCGAGGCGTTTTTCGGAACGGCGTGGACGTGCGCATTTCTGCCGCGGCGGTAAAAGCCCGTCTCCTCCTCGGTCAGAAGGGGCAGAAGGCGGTCAACGAAGGCAGCCTGCGCGGGTGCGCAGACGCGGGCAACGGTCTGCCGGTGCAGGTTCCCGTTTTTCGGGATCCCGTCGGCGCAAAGCTCTGTCCGCACCAGCAGCTCGTAAACCGCGTCGCCCAAATGCGCCAGCGCCAGCGCCGAGAGCGCGTTGACCTCGCGCAGTGTCAGGGTCGGGTGAAGTCCGCAGTCCATTGCAGCCTCCCCGCCCATCACAGCAGCAGACGGAACGCGCCGTACATTCCGGCGTCGTTGCCGAGCACGGCAAGCGAAAATTCCGTACCCTTGCAGGCATGGAACATATGCTTTTCGAAATGACGCTTTACACCGTCGAGCAGATACGCGCCCGCCTTGCTCACGCCGCCGCCGAGGATGATCCGCTCGGGATCGCAGACACAGCAAGCGGAGGCAAGCGCCTCACCCAAATAGTCAAAGACCTGCTCCAGCACCGCAACGGCAAAGCGATCGCCGCCCTCCGCTGCCGAAAAGATGTTCTTACAGGTCAGATTTTCAATTCCTCGCAGGCACGACGGCTCCTCCGTTGCGGCAAGGCGCTCCCGCGTGACGCGGACAATGCCGTTGGCGGAGGCGTACTGCTCGATGCAGCCGCACTTGCCGCAGGTGCAGGGGTGCTTGTCGGGCGCGGAGACAGTGATATGACCGATCTCGCCGCCGACACCGTGCGCACCGTTCAGAACCCTGCCGCCGAGGATTACGCCGCCGCCGATGCCGGTGCCGAGCGTGACAAAGAGCGCCGATTCGCTGCCGACGCCGCCGCCCCGCCAACACTCGCCGAGCGCGGCACAGTTGGCGTCATTGCCCGCTTTTACGGGCAGTCCGGTCAATGCGCCGAGGGCGTTATGCAGATTGAACACGCCCCAGTTGAGGTTCACGCAGCGGTTGACCGTGCCGTCGCCCGCCACAGGTCCGGGCACGCCGATGCCGATTCCCAAAAGGTCCGCGTCGGCAATGGCACGGCGCTCAACACACGCCGCGACCGCCGAAGCAATGTCCGGCAGGATCGCCGCGCCGCCGTTTTCCGTCCGCGACGGGATCTCCCTGTTTTCGATTAAATCGCCGTTTTCGTCGAACAGACCGAGCTTCACGGTCGTTCCGCCGACATCGACGCCGAATCCGTACTTCATTTTTGTTTCCTCTTTTCTTTTTGATTATTCCAAGGGCACGGGGGCTTCCGTAGCTGCCTCCGTCGAGGCTTGCGTCGGCTCGATGGGAGCATCGGTCGGCGGCTCCGAGGGTGCTTCGGTGGGTGCCTCGGTCGGCGGCTCGGTCGGCGGCTCCGTCGGCGTCGGCGGCTCCGGCGGCTCCGGCGGCGTCGGCTCGACCCCGAAGGAGAAGTCAAAGCGCACCTCATAGCTCCTTGCAAACGGCGCGGAGAAGTCGGTCGGATAGAGCTGCGGAATGCGATATTCGTCGCGCTCCCAAATCAGCGACCGCAGCAGAACATTCCCGCGCATCCGCTCCAAAACCAGCGCCGTGATCGGGTTGGCATTCAGCGCCGTATAAATTCCGTAAGGAGTCAAATCCTTGATCTTTGCGCGGGTCCCGCGACAGTAGGCAAGGTCCTTGACAAAGGCAAAGGCAAGCGTTTTGGCAAAAGCGTCGTTGTCCGCCTTGCGGGTATCCGTCTCGTAACGCAGCCAACCCCAACGCATCATGCCCATCGAAAGCCCGATGCCCAGTGCGTTTGCCGCCGTGCCCCAGGCGCTGAAGCCAAGCATATAGACGGTGGAGATGGTGTAGGGGACGTTGCCGGGGTGGTACCTGCCCGACACATCGAGCATAATCGTAAAGCGACCGTTGCGGGAATTGCTGCGCCACGCGTCCAAAAACGCGTCCTCGTCCTCCTGCTTCATCCCGCGTGTCAGGATCAGCACATCCGCGTCACTCTCGCCGTCAGTCTGCTCAATCAGCAGCTCGTCCGTGTGGTAGCGGACGGTATCGCGCAGGGTCGCGGTGTCGTAGGCGTCGGCGTAGCTGTCCTCTCCGCCGCCGAAATACCGCACACGAACCTTCAATTTCTGCGGCAGGAGGTCGGCATAGAGGCGGGCAATGCCCATCATGCCCAGCTCGTCCGCAGCGCAGAACAGCGTGCCGTTCTCGCCCAAAAGCCCCGTCAGATACGCGATCTCGTTGGTCTGGATGGACAGCTTCGGGACAGAATCGTCGATTCCGACCACGACCGTGGCGAAATTTTCCGCGTGACGCAGCAGGTAGTCGCCCAGCCGCAGCTTCCGCGTCCGCGCCGTGAGATAAGCCTCCAGCGCCTCGGCGGGAAGCTCCGTTTCGATGACCGCGCCGTCCGCGTCGTAGGGGTAGCCCGCGACGATATTTTCAAGCGTCAGCGCCTCCCCGCTCAGCTCCCTGCGGGTTTTGCCGCCGTAGCCGCGCAGCAGGTTATATTCCCGACTGCCCAGCCCGTTATAATTCACCGTGCTCGCAAGACGCATCACCGTGTCAAACACATACACAGGCTTCCGCGCCGCCAGCTCCGAAAGATAGTCGATCACCGAAAACTCAAAGGAAAGATCGTCGTTATGCAGCGCACGGCTGCTGACCAGACCGCCCGAAAGGAGCTGGTCAATGCTCAGGACAAAGGCGTCGCAGCGCGTTTCGTTTTCGCGCAGCCACGCGAGCAGCCCCTCGCGGTCGCCGTAGGTCGTGCCGTTGGGATTTGGGGTCTGCCCGTCCAAGCGCGTCGCGTAAAGATGCTCGTCCGGCATCAGCACGTTCAGTCCCGCGCTCTCTGCCAGCCAGCGAGGGCGCGTGTCGTTGACGGGACGGTTGTCCAGCGGAATGTAGCCGACGGTCAGCCCGCGCATCGAATGATATTCCGGCATTGCCGCAGTTTCGTCCTCCGTCGGATACGCCCGCAGCAGACGGCACAGCAGCGCGGCGATCTGCGCACGGGTCGCGCCGCCCTGCGGGTCGAGCAGCAGCTTCCCGCGCTCCTTTGTGCCGTTGAGCAGTCCCGCAGCGACCGCCCAACGGACCGCCTCGTCTGCCCAGCCGCTGACCGAAGCGGCATCGTCAAAGCCCGACAGCTCCGCGGTCTTTCCCGTGTCATAGCCGCAGAAGGACGCATAACGATACAGGATTGCGGCGACCTGTTCCCGTGTCACCGCCTCGTCGGGGCGGAAGGTATTGTCCTCGAAGCCGAGCACGATCCCGTTCCCCGCACCCCAGCCGACCGCATCGGTGAACCATCTGCCGCTCTCAACGTCGTCAAATTCGGGCGCGGATGCAGAGGGACAGCCCTGTGCGCGGTAAAGGAGGGTCAGGACCATGGCGCGGGAGGCAGACGCTTCCGGCTCGAACCGTGTCGCGGAAACGCCGTTGACCAGCCCGAGCTGCGTCGCCTCGGAAACCTCGGCGGCGTACCATTTTTCTTCGGGCACGTCCTCAAATTGCAGCGGCGGCAGCCCCTCCAGGCGGTGACTGAGCCGACCGTAGCGGACGGTGAGAAAGACCGTATCGTCGTCCACACGCTGCACCGTCGCGGGCGTGCCGTTGACGGTGGTGCTCAGGTTTTCGGAAAAGCCGCCGTCCGACTTAACCAACAGCCCGAGATAGTAAAATCTGCCCGCTCTGACGGTGCTCCCCGCCGAAAGCGGCTTTTGCAGCGGTGCAGCGGCAGCGTCCGCAGAGGAAAACCAAAGCACGCCGTCCGCCGCAAGCCTGCCGCCGCTGAGCCGAATTCCGTCCGTCGGCAGCGGCTGACCGACCGTGAGCGTATCGGGCGCACCGCTGACCGCAACGGTATCCAACGCGGCAGCCTCCGCCGACGCGGGCAGGCAGCCGACGAGCACGGCAGCTATCAGAAGCGACGCAAAAAATCGTTTTGATTTCATAATACTCCTCCAGAAAATCAGGGCGTGTTTCTCTGCTCCGCGCCTTCGCGGGCCTCAAGGCTCGTCTCAACCCCTCCGACGTGGGAGCTGTCAGCGAAGCTGACTGAGGGAGAGATAAAAGCCAAGCATTTCGTACTATTTCAGAAAAAACGCAATATTTCGAATTTTCTCTCCCTCCGTCAAAACCTGCGGTTTTGCCGCCTTTCTCATCAGAGGGAGGTAAACGTGCAGACGTGCCCTTGAAATACACCTTTTCGACAGTCTGCACTCATTATAATACGGGTTGCACGCGGTGTCAAATTATTGGTTCTCCAACCGCAGGAGCAGCGCGGCGGTGTTTTCGTCGGAATACTCGATCTCGGCGGAATAGCGGCGGGCGAGGTCGAAAAACCGCGGCAGCGTGTGCTCCGTGCCGTACTGCCAAAGCGTCGCGACAAGCTGCGTGCTCAGAACGGCGAAGGCTGTCCGCGCGGCGAACAAACCGTCGTCCAAGCCGCCCGCAAGATGGCGGTAGAGAAAATAGCACAGAAGCTGCTCGGCGGGCAGGTCCAGTGCCGTCGGGACGGTCAGAGACGGGGCATTTCGCAGCACGGCAAGGCAAGCCTCCCAATCGCGTTCCAAGCGCTCCAATTTTATGTAAACCTCAAACCACGCTGTGCCGTCCCGCCTCGGCAGGCTTGCGCCCGTTCGCTTGAGGAGCGTTTCCATCCGCTCGGCAAGGGGACGGCTGCGCTCCCGGGCGACGGAAAAGAGTGTTTCCCGCGCGGATAAAAACGCCGTTTCCTCCTCGGTCAGCGTCTCGACCCCTTGCAAGCAAAGGCGCATCGGCTCGGACTGCGACAGGATCAGCTCTGCCGCCGCCTCGCAGCACAGTCCGACGCCGATCTCCGTCCGATCGGTAAAAAAGCTGCGAAAACGCGGGTGATCGGTGCAGATTTGGCAGAGCTTGTCCTCGCCAAGCTCCAAAATCAGTTGACATAATCTCGAATTCAGCAGGAACGGGCACCGCTCGTCCTCCGTCAGGCAAAAGGTCGCCGTTTCCCCGCCGTCGGCAATGTTCGCGCGCAGCTTTTCACCCAGCGCTCCGCCGACGGTGCGATAAAGCTCGCGCGTCTGCGGGTCGATGTCGATCTCCCAGCCGCGGCAGCAGGTATGGCGGCACGCGGCGGCACGGCAGTGAAATTGCGGATAATAGCTCGGAAAAACCTCGGTCATACGGCGTCACCTCCCTCATTTGCGAATATTGTATCACGGGACGGTGAAATTTTTCAACGGAATTTACAAATTTGTCATGACTTCGGCGGGAAAATACGATATACTATAATCGTTCAAGTTTAGATTGTTCAAAATAAGCACTTGGAGTTAGGAATGTACGACAAGCTGAAGGAAAAAATCAAAGAATCCCTGACGAGCGTCCTGCCCATCACGCTGATCGTGCTGGTGCTGAGTCTGACGCTCGTGCCGATGGAGGTGGGGACGCTCGCCCTGTTTCTCGGCGGCGCGGCGCTGCTGATCGTCGGCATGGGGCTGTTCGAGCTGGGCGCGGAGATGGCGATGACCCCCCTCGGACGCGGCATCGGCAAGCGGATGATCCAGACGAAAAAGCTCTGGCTGATCGTTGCGGGCTGCTTCCTGATGGGCTTTATCATCACGGTCGCCGAGCCGGATCTACAGGTCCTTGCGCATCAGGTCGCCTCTATTCCCAACAAGGTCCTGATCTATACGATCGCCGTGGGCGTGGGGCTGTTTTTGGTGCTGGCGTTTTTGCGCATCTATTTCAAGATTCGCCTGTCCACGCTGCTGATGATTCTCTACGGGCTGCTGCTGGCGGTGTCGTTCTTCGCACCGACGGAGTTTGTGCCGGTGGCGTTCGATTCCGGCGGCGTAACGACCGGACCGATGACCGTCCCGTTTATCATGACGCTCGGCGTCGGCTTCTGCGCCGTCCGCAGCGACCGCGACAGTGCCAACGACAGCTTCGGTCTGATCGCCCTTTGCAGCATCGGTCCGATTCTGATGGTGCTGCTGCTGAGCATTTTCTACCACCCAGAGGAGGCGTCGTATGAGGCTGCCGCGCTGACGCCCATCCTCTCCACGCACGATATGGTGCGGGAGTTCCTGTCGTCCCTGCCGCGTTACACAGAGGAGGTCTGCCTGAGCATTCTGCCCGTCATGGGCGTATTCCTGCTGTTCCAGGTCATTTCCGGCTATTACCGCAGGCGGCAGGCGATCCGTATGCTCGTCGGCTTTGTGTATACCACCGTCGGATTGATCCTGTTCCTGACAGGCGTCAACGTCGGCTTCGCGCCGGTCGGAAATCTTTTGGGCAGCTCGCTGGGCGAGAGCAGCTTCCGTTGGCTGCTGCTGCCCATCGGCGCGCTGGTCGGCTACTTCATCGTCAAGGCGGAGCCGGCGGTGCAGGTCCTGAACAATCAGGTCGATGAGATCACCGGCGGGCTTGTCTCCCATCGGACGATGAACACGGCGCTGTCCGTCGGCGTGGCGGGCGCGGTCGTGCTGTCAATGCTGCGGGTGCTGACGGGGCTGAATATCTACTGGATCCTGATCCCGGGCTATGTGCTGGCGCTGGTGCTCAGCCGCTTCGTGCCGCCCGTGTTCGTCGGTATCGCGTTCGACTCCGGCGGCGTGGCAAGCGGTCCGATGACCTCCACGTTCCTGCTGCCGCTGGCAATGGGCGCGTGCGCGGGCGTCGGCGGCAACGTGGTCACGGATGCATTCGGCGTGGTGGCGCTGGTCGCCCTTTCGCCGCTGCTGACCATTCAGATCATGGGACTGGTATTCAGCCGCAAGTCCAAGGCGCTGCCCGACGTCGGCGAAGCGGCTTGGGACGAAATCGTTGAATTTGAGGAGGACGCGGGATGGACGAGCTGAAAATGACCCCCTGCTTTCTGATCACCGTCACCGACCTGAATCGGGAAAAGAAGCTGAACGATGTGTTTGACCGCGCGGGCGTGCAATTCCGCTTCCATACGCACGGTCAAGGGACAGCGCCCTCTGCGGTTTTGGACATTTTCGGCTTTTCGGGCAGAACGCGTCTGCTGACGGCAAGCCTTCTCGCACGGCAGGACGTCCCGCGGGTCTTTCGCCTGCTGGAGGAGCGGCTGTTCTTCTCCGAGCGCGGACGCGGAATCGCCTTTACCGTGCCGGTCACGGGGCTGCAAAATCGCATCGCCGACGCGCTGAGCGGCAATCCGGAGCAAAGCGCAAGCATAGAAGGAGGAAAACGAACCATGGGTGAATACTGTGCGATCATCGTATCCGTGCGCAGCGGCTTCAGCGACGACGTGATCGACGCGGCGCGGGCGGCAGGTGCACGGGGCGGCACGATTCTGAAATGTATGCGCGACAGCTCCGAGCAGGTCGCCAAGCAGTTCGGCGTGGCGCTCAAGGAGGAGCAGGATCTCGTCCTGATCGTCACCGTCCGCGAGAAGAAAAAGGATCTGATGACTGCCATCGCCGAGAAATGCGGCATCAAAACCGAGGCGCAGGGCATTCTCTACTCCCTGCCCATCGACGCCACCCTCGGTATCGACTGACGTATGATATAACAGCAAAGAGCGCTGCCTATAAGCGTTAGGCAGCGCTCTTGCTTTATCCGAAGCAGGACAGGATCAGGTGCAGGGCGGCGCACAGGAGGCACCCGAGCGCCGTCGGCAGGGCAAGCGCCAGCAGCGTCCATTTGCGGCTGTGCGTCTCGCGGCGGACGGTCAGCAGCGTTGTGGTGCAGGGCCAGTGGAACAGGAAGAACACCAGCGTGCACAGGGAGAGCTGCCACGTCCAGCCGCTGCCGCCCAGCAGCGCAGCCATGGCAGCACTGCCGCTGTCGGGGAGCGTCCCCGCGGCGGTCATGGTCATCATCAGCACCGGCAGCACCAGCTCGTTGGCAGGGCTGCCGAGGAGGAAAGCCAGCAGCACCGCGCCGTTCAGCCCGAGCAGCGCCGCCGGTGCCTCCAGCAGCTCGGAAAGCTGCCGCAGCAGCGGCACACCTCCGACGCGGCAGTTTGCCAGCAGCCAAATGAGCAGTCCCGCAGGCGCGGCGACAATCACGGCGCGGGCGAGGATGCGCAGCGTGCGGTCCTTGACCGAGCGCACCAGCACCTGCCAAACGCGCGGGCGTCGATAGGGCGGCATTTCCAGCACGAATGCCGACGGCTCCCCGCGCAGCACCGTTCGATGCAGCAGGCGGTTTGACAGCAGCGTCATCCCGACCGCCAGCGCCACGCACAGGGTCAGAAGTCCCGCGCCCAAAAGCGCCGAGCCGCCCGAAAAGCTGAGCGAGATCAGAAAGATCAGCGCGGGAAATCGCCCGTTACACGGCACGAGCGAATTCGTCACGATCGCCATCAGCCGTTCGCGCGGCTGATCGACGATACGGCAGCCAGGCACGCCCGCCGCGTTGCAGCCGAAGCCCATGCACATCGTCAGCGCCTGCTTTCCGCACGCGCCCGAGCGCCGAAAGCCCTCGTCGAGCAGGAACGCCACGCGCGGCAGATACCCGAAGTCCTCCAGCAGCGTGAACAGCGGGAAGAAAATTGCCATCGGCGGGAGCATCACGGCGATCACCCGCGCCGCCGTCGCATAAATGCCGTCAAGCAGCGCCCCGTGCAGCCACGGCGGAAGCCCCGCACACAGCCGCCGCAGCCACAGTCCGAGCCGATCGAAGCCCGCCTGTAACAGTGCAGACGGGTAGTTTGCCGCCTCGATGGTCAGCCAAAACACCCCGAGCAGCAGGAGCAGCAGCACCCCGTAGCCGAAAATTCTGTGCAGAAAAACGCGGTCCAGCCGATCGGTCAGCGTGCGGCGCGGCTGCTGCCCTCGGTTCACGCACCGCTCCGCCAGCGTCTGCGCCCGACGGACGTAGCGACGGGCAATCGCGTCCGACGCCGCCTCATTTTCCCCGCGCAGTGCCGTGCGCTCCGACGGCTCCCACTGCGGCGCAAAGCCCTCGCAGACCGACCGCACCGCCTCCATCAGCCGCTCCGGTGCAGTCTTATCCGAAACGCTCGTGCCGACCACAGGCGCACGAAATGCCCGCTCCAGCACGGAAAGCTCAATTTCCAGCCCCGCCCGCTGCGCCTCGTCGAGCAGATTGACGCACAGCACCATCCGCGGGCACAGCGCCCGCACCTGAAGCGCCAAAATCAGGCTGCGCTCCAAACAGGTCGCGTCGCAGACCGCCACCGTGCAGTCCGCGCCGCCCTCGGTCAGAAATTCCTCCGCCACGCGCTCCTCCGGCGAGCGGCTGATGAGCGAATAGGTACCCGGCAGATCGGCAAAGCGGTAGGTTTTCCCCTTATACTCCCGCTGCCCCTGCGCCAGCTCGACCGTTTTCCCGGGCCAGTTGCCGGTGTGCTGGTTTTTTCCGGTCAGGGCGTTAAAGAGCGTGCTTTTGCCGACGTTGGGGTTGCCGGCAAGCGCGATCAGCCGCATGGCAGGACGGAAATGCGGCGGCTGTCGCAGGTACGCAGCGCCAGCATCGTCCCGCGTACACCGTATAGGATCGGGCTGCCCGCGGGACTTTTTCGGACGCAGCGGATCGGCGTTCCCTCGATCAAGCCGAAGTCCATCAGCCGCCGACGCAGTGCGCCGCTCATCTCCAGCGCGCAGACCGTGCCGCGTTGACCCTCGCGCAGGCAGTCCAGTGTCGTTTCCATTTTGCTCCCTCCTTTGCCTTTTCCAGTCTATTCGCTCGGGCGGGATCTGTGACAAATTTCGCCCCACGGCACAAGAATAACAAGCGAGGAGGGGACTACCCCCTCCTCGCTGCAGCGTGTCAAAAAACTACCCCGCGTGTCATTGCGAGGAGCGAAGCGACGTGGCAATCTCATGCAAAATGTTTCGATTTTGCCGAAACATTTCGGTATTTCAGAATAATTCCGCGAGATTGCCACGCCCCTTTCAGGGGCTCGCAATGACAGACTTGGCACTTTTTGACAGTTTGAAGCGAGGAGGGGATTATCCCTCCTCGCCTTGATTTGCGTGGAAAATTTTTGAAAAAATAACTGTGCCGAGCTGTCGGTCGTTTCGCTTACTGCGGTGCGGCGGATGACAGCTCGTGAAAGAACCGACGCTTCGCCTCCGATACAGCTTCATTCCGTGCAAGGCTCAGATAGTCAACGCACCTTTCAAAGCGCCGATTTTCTGCGACAATTTTTCGGACGTCGGTCAAGCTGAAACAGTCGTTCGTTGCCGCGTGCCAAAGTAACTGCGCATAGGCTTCCGAGCAGATTTGCAGCTTGCAAATCACTTCTAATTGATACACCGAAATTCGGCAATGCGAAATTGCCACTAAGAAGGTTCGACGCAGCCTTTTGTTGGGAAAACGGCACAGTTTCTGAAAAACCTCCTCCGTTAATACGTCCGAATCGACGAAATACAGCACACTTGCAAGGAATCCGGCGACACTCGGACTGGTATAGCTGCTGCGGAGCAGGGAGAGGAGTTCCTCCGTCGTAACAGTGCCGGTAATCTGCCGATCCTCAAAATAGTCAGCCGTCGCATTGATCCTCTTGCAGGCGCGGATCCTCTCTCTGCGCGGAAGCCCGACAATGCGCTCTACCAGTTCGGAAATTGTCATCTTGTATTACCCTCATCAGCAAATAACTTCTTCGGTTTGCCGCCCGCTGCTCACTGCTCGGCGGCGGCTTCAACAGCTCTGCCATTATCATAATACCCTGTTTTTGCAAGCCTGTCAAGGAAACGGGCGGGGCGGGAGCGGTGTCGAATTTTGCGCCGAGGCACGATTTCCGCCCGCCGCGCATACATCATATCGGAGGGATTATGTTATGAAATCGGTATTCTATTTCGGCGCCTGTTCGCCAAAGGGCTTTGTCTCCGCCGCAGATTCCCTGCTCAACGAGCTGAAAACGCTGACCATCATCAAGGGCGGCTCCGGCTGCGGCAAGTCCACCTTCATGCGTGCCGTCGGACGCGCGGCGGAGGAAAAGGGGCTTGACGTGCAGTACATTCTCTGCTCGTCCGATCCGGATTCGCTGGACGGGGTGGTGCTGCCGTCGCTGTCGCTCGGCTTTGCGGACGGCACCGCACCGCACGTCCTTGAGCCGAAGCTGTGCGGCGGGAGTATGAACTATCTGAATTTCGGCGCGTTCTATGACAGCGCAGCCATGCGTCCGAACGAGGGGGAGATTTTTGCGGCGCAGCGAGACAATAAGGCGTGTTATACGTCGGTCACCGCCTGCCTCGCCGCCGCCGACAAGCTGCTCGACTGCGTGCGGCAGGAGACAGAAAAGCCGCATTACATTGAAGAAATCGAGGCGATCGGCGAATGTCTGGCGCTCTCGGCGCTCAAGCCGATCGGTCCGACCCCGACGGTACGGCGGCGGTTTTTGTCGTGCGTCACACCGAAGGGGCTTTGGATGTGCGGCGAGACGCCCGCAGCGCTGTGCCGGCAGGTCTATGTCCTGCGCGACAACTACGGCTTGGCGCCGACGGCGTTGGCGCTGCTGGAGGCAAAGGCGATCGC
Source organism: uncultured Eubacteriales bacterium (assembly GCA_900551495.1). Lineage (GTDB taxonomy): Bacteria > Bacillota > Clostridia > Oscillospirales > Oscillospiraceae > JAZOXB01. The sequence continues at coordinate 2,518 of URWG01000024.1, read as the reverse complement.
CCTCGGGCACGAGGTCTACGTCTGCCACAGCCCGCTTCTGCCCGAGGGACGCCCGACCCACCTGCTGATCCCCACGGCGCAGACCGCCTTCGTCAGCGAGTGTACGGATTTCCCCTACGACGGGCGGTGCTTCTGCCGCATTGATCTGGACTCGACGCTCCCGCCGCAGGTACGCAAGGAGCTTTCCTTCTGCACGGGCACCGTCTCGTCGCTGCTGTTCGAGGCGGTGCGGCATATGCGCGAGGCGAAGCGGCACCATGACCGCATTGAGCAGCTCTGCAAGCCGTTTGTGGACTTCGCCGCCGTCACCGCACTGACGGAAAAAACCGTCGCCGCCCTGCTGTAACCATTCCATATGTAGGCAGTATCGATAGAATCCGTAGGGGCACCGTTTCGGTGCCCGCCCATTGCAGCAACATTTAGTGAATAGTGAACAGTGAATGGTGAATAGTGAAGAATGGCGGTGTGCCTTCGGCACGGATGACAACCCCCTCAGGCGCTTCGCGCCAGCTCCCCCAAAGGTGGAGCCGAGGTGTGAACGATAGTGCTTACTTTATTCGACAACGGGGAGGACCATATCCTCGATCGCCTGCCGCAGGGTGGGGTGGCGGATGACAAAATGGATGACCGGCGTCTTGCCCTTTGACACCATCGCCCATTTGCCCTCGCGGAGGACGATATTGATGTTGCAGAAGCCCTTATCCGTCGAAAAGACCGCCTCGTATTTCCCGTGCTGCGCCGCAAATTCCTCGGTCAGCCGCAGGTGCTCGCAGTATTCCTCGTAAGTATAGACCAGATCGCGCTCAAAAAACAGCTCGGACAGCGGCAGGGAGGGCGGCGCAGCAGAAAATTCCTCCTCGGTCAGCCGCGGAAGCTCGTCGCGGACGCTGCCGTTCGCCATGAGCTGCGACAGTCGCTCCCGCTGCTGCACGGCAAATGTAAAAATCTGCTGCTTTTCCTTCGCGGAGACGCCGCGCCTGTCCAAAAAGGCGGTCAAAAATGCCTCGCTCGCCGTGTAGATCGGCGGGGCGGCAAGCAGGCTCCGTCTGCGCCCGCCCGTCTGCGCCTCCGCCTGCAGGAAGGCGTCCAGCGCCTCGCGTTTCGGCTCACGGTAGATGTCCATGAGCGGCTTTGCCTTGCCCAAAAGGTCGCTTGCCCGCTGCCGATAGTAGGCAAGGTCGCTCTTGCCCTTGGTCAGGTAGTACATCCCGTTTTCGTGCTGTCCCGCGATGCACTCACCCGCCAGCGCTGCCGCGCCCGAGACCTTCAAAAAGTGGCAGAATACCGTGTTCGGCGCGTCCTTCAGGTAGTACGGCGAAATCTGACCGGTCATATAAAGCGGAATATGGCTCTCCAACCCCAGCATCAGCTCGTGGAACGGACGGTTCAGGTCGTGGATGAGGTTCAGATGCAGCCCCTTCTTCAGCAGCAGTGCCAGCCCGAACATATATTTCTTGGAAAAATCGAGGTCCGCCGCCATATCCGCCATCGGCATATCGCTGTACAAAAGCACCGGCTCCACGGAGCGGGAGAGGACGGTCGCCTTGAAAAAATCCAGCTCGCCCTTTTTCATCTCCTCGATGCCGTGATAGACGCGGGAGGCGGGCAGCGTGAAGGGCAGCGTCGGGGTTTTCAGCTCGTCGAAATGAATGGCGCGGATGTACTCGTTGAGGTTGAAGCTGTCGAGCGCCTGCAAAAAGGCGGAGACGGAGCCTTCCTGCGTCGGTGCGCCGCCGTCGGGAGCCGTCCCGCCCGCTAACCACTGCGCCACGGCGGAAAAATATGCCGTCTCGTTTTCCGTCTCCTCCGTCGGAATGCCGATCAGCTCCGCCACCGCCGCCATGCCCTGCTCATTGTCAAAGCGTCGCACGAGGAAGCGCGCCACGTCCGCGCAGAATTTTTCGGGGTCGGCAGGGGAACGCTGCCCGCTGCGCACCCGCGAGAGGAAGGACGGATCGTAGCTGATCGCCTTGGAAAGCTCCGCCGTGCTGATCGGGAGCACCGTCAGCAGGCGGTTCAGGTTCGTCCGCAGCGTCTCGGGGTCGATCAGCCGCAGCTCGGCGCAGGCGGAAAATGCCTCCCGCAGCGCCTCCTCGCTCAGCGGTCTGCCACGCTGCACGGACACGGCGGCAAGCCCCGCGATCAGGCGCTCCAAGTCCTCGCGGCTCGGCGTGCGCTCGCCGGAGCGAAAACGGCTGAGCGTCGCAGCGGAAAGCCCGCTGGCCCGCGCCAGCTCCCGCGCCGTGCAGTCGCAGCGCTCCATCTGTGTTGCAAGCACTTGTGAAAATTTCATATCGCTGCCTCCTGTCGATAGTGGTAAAAGCAATCGGAATTTGTCATTTTGTCGGGGAAGTCAAGTCTGTCATTGCGAGGCCCCGCAAGGGGTCGTGGCAATCTTGCGGGATTGTTTCTGAATTTCGGCAGATTTCGGCGAATTCGATGCTTTTCGCATGAGATTGCCACGTCGGGCTACGCCCTCCGACCGGCAAGCGGAGAGCCCGTATCCGTAAGGCTCCTT
>URWG01000023.1 GCA_900551495.1 uncultured Eubacteriales bacterium | reverse complement strand
CCGCTTCCGCCCGCACCACTTCCCGTTCACCGAGCCGAGCTGCGAGGTGGATATGCAGTGCTTCAAGTGCCGCGGCACGGGCGAAACAAACGGTCAGGTCTGCTCCACCTGCCACGGCGAGGGCTGGATCGAGCTGCTCGGCGCGGGCATGGTGCATCCGAAGGTGCTTGAGGGCTGCGGCATTGACAGCAAGAAGTATTCCGGCTTTGCCTTTGGCATCGGCTTGGAGCGAATGGCGATGGGTCGTCTGCGGATCAACGATCTGCGTCTGATCTTCGACAACGACATTCGGTTCCTTTCGCAGTTTTAAGGAGGTGCGGCAATGAAATTAAACAGAAATTGGCTCAACGAGGATTTTGTTGATCTTTCCGAGGTATCGGATAAAGAATTTGTGGAAACACTGACCGTCGCGGGGCAGAAGGTTGAGACTTACGAGCGGCTGGATGCCGAAATCCGCAATGTCGTTGTCGGTCGGGTGCTTTCCGTCGTCCGCCACGAGAACTCCGACCATATGTGGGTCTGTCAGGTCGATGTCGGCAGGGACGAGCCGGTGCAGATCGTCACCGGTGCGCAGAACGTCCGCGAGGGCGACCTTGTTCCCGCCGCGCTGCACAACTCCTATCTGCCCGGCGGCATCCACATCACCGAGGGCAAGCTGCGCGGCGTCGTGTCGAACGGTATGCTCTGCTCCCTCAAGGAGCTGAATCTGACACTCAACGACTTCCCCTATGCCATTGAGGACGGCATTTGGATTTTGGAGGAGGACTGCAAGCCCGGCGACGACATCAACGCCGTGATCGGCAACAACGATACCGTTGTGGATTTTGAGATCACCAACAACCGTCCCGACTGTTATTCCGTCATCGGTCTGGCGCGGGAGGCTGCCGCCGCCTTCAATCTGCCCATGCGCCACCACGAGCCGACCGTGAAGGGCGGCGCTGCGGGCGAGCTGACCGAGCTTTTGGACGTCGAGGTCCCCGCCGAGGACCTGTGCAGCCGCTATACCGCAAGAATGGTCCGCAACGTCAAGGTCGCGCCGTCCCCGAAGTGGCTGCGGCAGCGTCTGCGTGCCAACGGTGTGCGCCCCATCAACAATATCGTGGACATCACGAACTATGTCATGCTCGAATACGGTCAGCCGATGCACGCCTTTGACTACCGCTACGTCGGCTCCGGCAAGATCGTCGTCCGCAGAAGCGAGGCAGGCGAGACGCTGACCACGCTCGACGGCACCGAGCGCCGCCTCACTGCCGGTATGCTCGTCATTGCCGACGGCGAGAAGCCCATCGGTCTTGCGGGCATTATGGGCGGCGAAAACAGCGAGATCGTCGCCGACACCGCCGATGTCGTGTTCGAATCCGCGAACTTCAACGGCATCTCCATCCGTCAGACCGCCCTGGCGCTGGGTATGCGTACCGAGGCATCGGGCAAGTTCGAGAAGAATATCGACCCGCTGCTCACCGTTCCCGCCGTCAACCGCGCCTGTGAGCTGGTCGAGCTGCTCGGCGCGGGCGAGGTCATGGACGGCATGATCGACGTGCTCAACTACATTCCCGAGCCGCGCACGCTGGAGCTGGAGCCGGAGCGCATCAACGCCCTGCTCGGCACCGATATTTCCGAGGCGGATATGGTCGAATATCTGCGCCGCCTGGAGATCCCCGTCGAGGGCAGAACGATCCGCGTTCCCTCTTGGCGTCCCGATCTTGTGCAGACCGCGGACATTGCCGAGGAGGTCGGTCGTCTTTACGGCTACAACGAAATCCCCACCACCGTCTTTAAGGGTATCGCGCTGGAGGGCGGCTACACCGGCACGATGGTGCAGGAAAACCGCGTCGGCAGTCTCTGCCGCAGCCTCGGCTACAGCGAGATTCTGACCTACTCCTTCGTCTCGCCGTCGTCGTTCGACCTGATCCGCCTGCCCGCAGACTCCCCGCTCCGCAAGCCCCTGCGTATTCAGAACGCGCTCGGCGAGGATGCCTCCGTGATGCGCACCGTCGCCCTGCCGTCGATGCTGGCGATTCTTGCGCGGAACAACGCCTATCACAATGCCGCCTGCAAGCTCTACGAGCTGGCGAAGGTCTACCTTCCCGTCGAGGAGCAGCGTCTGCCCGACGAGCCGAAGCATCTGGTCCTCGGCACCTACGGCGAGGGCGAGGACTTCTTCACCCTCAAGGGCGAGATCGAGGCGATCCTGAAGGGCATGAACACCGGCGCCGGACAGTACGCCGCCGTTCATGACGACCCCGCCTACCATCCCGGGCGCTGCGCCGCGCTCACCGTGGACGGCGTGAAGATCGGCACCCTCGGTCAAATCCACCCGCTGGTCGCGCAGAATTACGGCATCGACGCGGAGATCTACGCCGCCGAGCTGGACTTCACCGCTCTGACCGCGCTGGTCCGACCGGAAAAGACCTATCAGCCGCTGCCCAAGTACCCCGCCGTATCGCGCGACATCGCCGTGGTCTGTGACGAGGCCGTTACCGTCGGCGCACTGACCGACTGCATCCGCAAGGCGGGCGGCAAGCTGCTGCGCGAGGTACGTCTGTTCGACATTTATCGCGGCAAGGGCATTGACTGCGGCAAAAAGAGCGTCGCCTTCTCGCTGACCCTCCGCGCCGACGACCGCACCCTGACCGACACCGATTCCGAGGGCGTCATCGGTGCCGTTCTCGCCGCGCTGGAAGCCGAGCTGGGCGCGAAGCTGCGCTGACCGCCGCTCCCGACCCGGGGCAATTTCAATTTGTTACCAAAATGTTCTCGGTTTTTTCTTTACATTATCGGGGATTTGGTATATGATATAGAAAAACCGTGAAGGAGGTAGTCGTTTTGGATCATAACACGATTAAGTACGCCGTTCCTGCCGAGGGCAGCGAGGAGATGAAGCAGACCTTGACGCAGGTCTATCGCTCGCTGACCGAAAAGGGCTATAACCCCATTAACCAGATCGTCGGCTACATCCTCTCCGAGGACCCGACCTATATCACCAATCATAACAATGCGCGCAGCCTGATCTGCAAGCTCGACCGCGATGAGCTGCTGCAGGAGCTGGTGCGGCATTACCTGTTCGATTGATCGATTCGGGTTACATTGACTTTGGAGGTAGCTATGGCAGAGAAAAGCGAAGTCCTGATGTACAAGGGGCATCCCCTGATGCGCAAGGACAATCTGGTTTATTACGGCTCGATGGCGGATGAATACATCGTCATGCTGCAAATTCTCGAATCCAAGAAGCTGAACGACCTTGACCTTGCAACGAAGGTCTCCGTCCAGCTTCAGCGGACGGACCCCAACGCAAAGGCGCGTGACCGCGTGGTCAAGAAGAGCGAAAAAGACGGCTTCTACACCGCGCTGGATGTCGGCTGCGTGTGGCTGGAACGTGCGCTGAACGCAAAATAACAACACAACAAAACGGAGTGGAGTTCAAAAGAGCTCCACTCCGTTTTAATTTCTCATTTTTACTCCTCTTCGGGCGAATCGTTTTCCGTCGGCGGGGTCTGCGGCTGAACTGTCTGCGGCTGTGCCGCCTGTGCAGCAGCCTTGCGCTTATTCCTCTCCGTTCCGACAAAGCCGAAAATACCGAGCGCGGTGAAGATCGCCGTGCCGATCAGGTCCTTCACAAAGCCCGACATATCAAACCAATAAACATGGGCGCCGTACTCAAGCTGATGTGTGCCGTCGAACAGGCAGCGCACCGTTCTGCCAATCACCTCGGTCAGCTTCACATTCGCATAGTCATTTTGAATGTACTCGTAAAAATCAAAGGCAAGGCAAAACACGACCGCAAGCGCCATCGTAATGACAGTCGTGACCGCTGCGGCGATCACACCCGCCTTAGTCCCCTTTTTGCGGGAAAACAGACCGTAGCCGAAGCAGGCGCAAAGTGCACCGACCGAAGCACTGAGGCTGGCAATGTAACCGACGCGGCTGAGCAAGAAGTAGACGAGCGCTCCGGCAAGGGAAAACAGAAGCGCACCGACAACGCCGAGGAAAACATTCTCCTTCGGCTCGATCTCGGCGGGATTGCGGGTAACAGGCTCCATCAAAGCTTCCTCACTTTCGTTTTTTTCCATTATACTGAAAAATCGGCGGAATTGCAAGCCGAAACGGATTTTTCTTCATAATTTTCACATAATATCGACGGAAAACGAAACATCGGAGGTGCTTTATGGAAGCAGCACATCAGGGAAAACGCAGCATGGTCTTTCCGCAGCCGCCCGTTCTTTTGTCCTACGCCTCCGTCGCGGGAAAGAAGGAGTCGGAGGGTCCGCTCAAGAATACGTTTGACGTAACCTCAAAGGACACGCTCTTTGGGCAGAAAACATGGGAAAAGGCGGAAACGCAAATGCAGAAAACCGCCATGCTGCTGGCAATGCAGAAGGTCGGTCTGAAGGAGACCGATCTTGACGCAGCCTTCGTCGGCGACCTGCTGAACCAGTGCATCGGCTCAAGCTTCTCCATGCGCAACAACGGCGTGCCGACCTTCGGGCTGTACGGCGCGTGCTCGACGATGGCGGAGGGCTTGGTCCTAGCGGCAATGGCGATCAGTGGCGGCTTTTGCAGGAAAACGCTCACGCTCTCGTCGTCCCATTTTGCCTCGTCGGAGCGGCAGTACCGTTTCCCGCTCGGCTACGGCGGGCAGCGGACGCCGACTGCACAATGGACGGTGACGGGTGCGGGCGCGGTCATTCTCGGCAATTGCGGCGAGGGACCGCGGCTGAAAAAGGCGACCGTCGGCACGATCGTTGACCGCGGCATCAAGGATGCCAATAACATGGGCGCGGCAATGGCGCCGGCGGCGTTTGAAACCCTCCGCGCCCATTTTGACGATCTGCACTGCGCGCCGGAGGACTATGATCTGATCGTCACCGGTGACCTCGGCAGTCTCGGCAGCCGCATCGTCCGCGAGCTGTTTGAGCGCGAGGGCGTTCACCTCGGCACGCGGTACGACGACTGCGGCGTGATGATCTTTGACGCGAAAAAGCAGGACGTTCACTGCGGCGGCAGCGGCTGCGGATGCAGCGCGTCGGTCCTCTGCGGGCATCTTTTGGGGCGTTTGGAACGCGGAGAGCTGCAGCGGCTGCTGTTCTGCGGCACGGGCGCGCTGCTGTCCCCGCTTTCCACGCAGCAGGGCGAGTCCGTTCCCGCCGTCTGCCACGCGATCTCTGTCGAAAGGGGCTGAGCATATGGAATATTTGAAAGCATTTGTTGTCGGCGGGCTGTTTTGCGTGATTGGACAGCTCCTGATCTGCAAAACAAAGCTGACCCCCGCGCGGATCCTCGTATCCTATGTCGTCGCGGGCGTGGTATTGGGCGGCGTCGGGCTGTATCGGTATCTTGTGGACTTTGCGGGCGCGGGCGCGAGCGTTCCGCTGACCGGCTTCGGCTATTCGCTGGCGAAGGGCGTTCGGGAGGCAGTGGATGAGAAGGGCTTTCTCGGCATTTTTACCGGCGGTCTGACCGCTACGGCGGGCGGAATCGCTGCGGCGGTCGTGTTCGGCTGGTTTGCGGGGCTGCTCTGCAAGCCGAAGGATAAGTAGCGATGTATAGACCGCTCCCGACGGGGCATACTACCGTCGCGGAAAAACCGCGAAAATCAATTCGATCAACATGGAGGTTTATCATGGAAAACCGCAATCAGAATCAGAACAATCAGAACCGTCAGCAGAATCAGCAGAACAATCAGAATCAGAATCAGAACCAAAACCAGCAGCAGAACAACCGCAAATAAATAAAAGGACGGGTGCCGTGCGGCACCCGTCAGCTTGTCAAATAGTCTTGAAAGACTTTTTGACAAGCTGACCTTCAAAATTGCAAAATAGAAACAAGTAAGATTATTTTGCAATTTTGCCCGCTGCGGCGGGGTTATTGAACGTGAAAGGGAACCCTGACGGTTCCCTTTCACACTTTTCCTCCCTCCGAAACCTTTCGTTGGGTGGTTTATCTACAGTCTGAACGGGTGCCGCATGGCACCCGTCAGCTTTGTCGAAAAAGTCCGGTTTTCTCAAAACGCCCTTGAACGATAGGCTCCTCTACCAGCTCCCTCTGACGAGGGTAGCGAAGCGACCGAGCGGAAGTGAATGACATGCCGGTGGCATGTCAGAGCCGCGAGGTGACCGAGCCGCAGCGAGACCTGTCAGCAAAGCTGACTGAGGGAGAGATAAAAGCGGAATATTTTGTACAATTTTGGGGAAATCGCAACAATTTTGGATTTTCTCTCCCTCCGTCAAACCCTTCGGTTTTGCCACCTCCCTCGTCAGAGGGAGGTAGTTGGTGCTGCTCTATTTTCGAGGCAATTCTATTATATATTACTCAATTACCGTTCCGTCGGGATGGAACAGCGGCAGCTTTTCAAGATAGATAATATCGTCGCGCTCCTGTGCGTCGCCCTCGGCAAGGATCGCCATACGTCCGGCAATGATGCCGCCCGCGGCTTCGACCAGCTTTTCCACCGCCGTCAGCGACTCACCCGTGGAGATCACGTCGTCCACCACAAGGATCCGCTTGCCGCGCATCAGCTCGGCGTCCGCCTTGTCCAAATACAGGTGCTGCTCCTTCGCGGTCGTAATGGAATTCACCGTCACGTCAAAAACGCCCGTCATGTAGAGCTTCGGCGCCTTGCGTGCAATGAAGTAGCGGTTCTGCCCGCTCTGCCGCGCCATCTCATGCACCAGCGGAATTCCCTTCGCCTCCGCCGTGATGAGGTAGTCATATTCGGGCGCCTTTTTCAGCAGCGCAGCCGCTGTTTTCACCGTCAGCTCCACATCGCCGAAAATGACAAACGCGCCGATATACAGCTCGTCCGAAACGCGGCAGATCGGAAGATCGCGCTTGACGCCGGCAATCGTCATCGAGTAAACCATAGCATAGTCTCCTTTGTATTTTGTTTGGCTCTCGCACGTCCCTATTATAGCCGATTGCAAAATATTCTCAAGCCCCTTTTGCATAAAAAAATCCCCGCGCGGCAAGATATTTTCGAGGTGATAGCATGACGAATGACATTCCGATGCTTAACGCGATTCATCAGGCGACGCAGATGGGGAGCTATGGCATCAAGACCGTTTTGAACGAGACAGGCGACCGTCAGTTCCGTGCGGCGCTGCGGCAGCAGCTTGCCGAATACGAGGAGCTTTCCGGCGAAGCGGCGCGGCTGCTGCACGGGCACGGAGTGACGCCGAAAAGCGTCAATCCGATGGCAAGGCTCGGCTCGGCGATGACCTCCAAGATGAGGGTCCGCTCCAGCGCCGACCCGACCTCGAAGATCGCCGAGCTGATGCTGCAGGGCAACACACGCGGCATGATCAAGAGTATGCACAACATCCGCACGATGGGCATCCTCGATCCGAAGGTGTCCTCCCTGTCCAACCGCCTCCTGCAAACCGAGCAGGCGAATATCGATCAGATGAAGCAGTATCTGTGAATCAGCCGTGCCGCCTGCGGAGCGCTTCCGTCGGGCGGCACAGTTTCTCCCCCGCCCGCATATAGTATGGGGAAGGAGGTGCTTCTATGCCCGAAAGCGGTTATCTCACGCTGCGTGTCTATCAGTCCAATGCGCAGCTTCCCCTGTACGGCGCCGCGATCACGGTCACGCAGCCCGCAAGCAGCGGTTTGCACTTGCTTGCGACCCGTCTGACCGATCAGAGCGGCAAGGCAGGTCCCATTACGATTGAAACGCCGAATCGCAGTGAGAGCCAAGCCCCCGGCTTTTCGCGTCCGTTCACCGTGGTCGATGTCACGGCGGAATACCCGGGCTACGAACGAATTTTGGTGGAAAATGTCCAGATTTTTTCCGGCATCGAAACACAGCAGAATCTTAAAATGCTCCCGCTCAGCGCCCGTCCGGACGCCTTCAATATGACGGAGATCTTCGACATCTCCGCCCAGCAGCTATAGGAGGTCGCCATGGTCACCTTCGTGCCTTACGTTCCCAAGAATATCACGGTACATCTCGGCGCACCCTCCGCAGCCGCCGCAAACGTCACCGTTCCCTTTGTGGACTATGTGAAAAACGTCGCCTCCAGCGAGGTCTACCCCACATGGGACGACAGTGCGCTGACAGCGAACATCCTTGCCATTATTTCCTTTGCGCTTAACCGCGTCTATACCGAATTCTACCGCAGTCAGGGGTACAATTTCGACATCACCTCCTCGACCGCGATCGATCAGAAATTCATCAACGGGCGCAACTACTTCGGCAGCATTTCGCGCATTGCGGACAACATTTTCAGCAATTATTTGCGCAGACAGGGCTTCATCGAGCCGCTCGCCGCAAAGTTCTGCAATGGGACGACCGTGACCTGCGAGGGACTGAGCCAGTGGGGGTCGCAGAATTTGGCGCAGCAGGGGCTGAACTCCGTCCAAATTCTCCGCCGCTACTACGGCAATAACATTGAGATCGTCACCAATGCCCCCGTGCGCGGTTACGTTCCCTCCTATCCCGGCGCACCGCTCCGCCGCGGCTCACGCGGACCGGACGTTGTGCAGATGCAGGTCATGCTCAACCGTATCGGTCGGAATTACCCCGCCATTCCCCGCATCACTGCCGACGGTATCTTCGGTCAGCAGACGGAAAACGCCGTCCGCGCCTTCCAGCGCATCTTTAATCTGACGGAGGACGGGATCGTCGGGAAATCCTCGTGGTATCAGATGGTGCGGCTCTATGTCGGCGTGACGCGCCTTGCCGAGCTGGAATCCGAGGGGCAGCGCTTTGTCGGCATCAGTTGGCAGGCGCCCGCAAATCTGCAATCCGGCAGCAGCGGGCAGTCCGTCCGCCAGCTCCAGTATATGCTCAACGTCGTCTCGCAATTTGTCAACAGCATTCCGACCGTCGCAGTGGACGGTATCTTCGGCGGGGCAACGCAGAGCGCCGTCCGTGCCTTCCAACGCTTTGCGGGGCTGCCGGTGGACGGGATCGTCGGACCTGCCACATGGAATGCGTTGTATGAGCGCGTTGTCGGCATCGGCGTCGATCTCAGCAGTGTGAACGGGCAGTATCCCGGCACGCCGCTCCGTCTCGGCGACACTGATTTTTAAGGAGGCTTTCCATGGCACAGTCGCTCGGCACACCGATTTTGGATCTACAGCAGATGCTGCGGGTCATCTATTCCGATAACGCACTGAATTTGGACGGCATCTACGGCAAGGAGACCGAGGCAGAGGTGCGGCGGTTCCAGCAGGAGCACGGTCTGCCCGTCACGGGCGTGGTCGATCTTGCAACGTGGGACGCCATCCGCGCCGCCTATCTCTATGAGTTGGTGCATTTGGAGGAGGCGGAGCCGCTGCGGATCGTTTTGCAGCCCCATCAGGTCCTGACCGCCGGAACCGACAACGTTCATATCTTACTCGTGCAGGCGCTGCTCAAGAGCTTGGGCAGGTACTATCTGAATATGCCCGCGCTGGAGGTCACGGGCGTACATAATCCGCAGTCCGTGCAGGCGGTGCGCTGGTTTCAAAAGCAGGCGGGCATTCCCGTCAACGGCGACATTGACAAACACACCTGGCAGTGCCTTGCCAAGCAGTACCGTCTCGCCGTCGGCGACGGCACAGGACAGTTCCCCGTCCGCAAAACGAAATAGTCCGCCGCTTATTCGTGGTGCAGGTACGCCCGACAGAATCCGTAGGGCGGGGTGCCCTTTGCGCAGCCGTCAGGGACGAAGGAGCGCTACGGATGCGGCATACCTCTTGCGGGTACACCCCGCCGCACGCAGGCACTCACGTCCTCCGTGCGGTATAGTTGGCAGCATTTTCAACGTCCCGTGTACCGATTATTCCTGCGGCCGGACGCAAAAACTGCCCGCCTCACAGCCGAGGCAGGCAGTTATTATATTGCTCCGATCGGAAATCCATCAGATCACATAATCGTATCCGGCATCGTCGCTGTGCATCAGGTCCGCCAGCGTAACGCTGTCCAAATAATCGTTGATGACCTTATCCAAGCCGCGCCAAAGGGAGAGCGTCCGACATTCCGACGCACGCGGGCAGACCTCACTGTGTGGCTCCACGCAGACAACCGGCGCCATGGAAGCCTCGGTCAGCCGCAAAATGCTCCCGACCGTATACTGCTCCGGTGCCTTCGTCAGCCGATAGCCGCCGCCCTTCCCGCGCACGCCGTTGAGAAGCTTCGCCTTGACCAGCAGCTTAATAATGCTCTCCAGATACTTTTCCGAAATGTCCTGACGCTGCGCGATCACCTTCAGGGGAATATAATCCTCCGACCGATGCTCCGCAAGGTCGATCATAACGCGCAGTGCATAGCGTCCCTTCGTTGAAACCAGCATATTCTTCCCTCCTGTACCAACCTATTATACAGCATGGTTAATAGGAAAATCAACCGATTTTTTCATTTTGCCTATTGACAAACCGACACCGGCGGTTTATAATCCGAACAAACCTATTGGTTAAGTTGGTATTAACCTTGACCGCAACAAAATTACCGTTGAGGAGGAAACCATTATGTCCAAGATCTACACATCCACTGACCGTCTGATCGGCAACACCCCGCTGCTGGAGCTGGTCCATATTGAGCGCGAGGAGCATTTGGAGGCAAGAATCCTTGCCAAGCTGGAGTATCTGAACCCTGCGGGCAGCGTAAAGGACCGTATCGCCAAGGCAATGATCGACGACGCGGAGCAAAAGGGACTTCTGAAGCCCGATTCCGTCATCATCGAGCCGACCTCCGGCAACACCGGCATCGGTTTGGCAAGCGTTGCCGCCGCCCGCGGCTATCGCATCATCATTGTCATGCCCGAGACGATGAGCGTGGAGCGCCGTCAGCTCATGAAGGCATACGGTGCGGAGCTGGTGCTGACCGACGGGGCAAAGGGCATGAAGGGCGCAATCGCCAAAGCCGAAGAGCTGGCGAAGGAAATTCCGAACGGCTTTATCCTCGGGCAGTTCGTCAACCCCGCAAACCCCGCCGCGCACAAGGCAACGACCGGTCCCGAGATTTGGCGCGATACCGACGGCAAGGTGGACATTTTCGTTGCGGGCGTGGGCACGGGCGGCACCGTCACGGGTGTCGGCGAGTATCTCAAGAGCCAAAATCCCGCCGTTAAGATCGTCGCCGTCGAGCCTGCCTCCTCTCCCGTTCTGAGTAAGGGCACCGCCGGACCGCACAAGATTCAGGGGATCGGCGCGGGCTTCGTTCCCGCCGTGCTGGACGCCGCGGTCTATGACGAGGTGATTCCCGTAGAAAACGAGGATGCCTTCGCCGCCGGCAGACGCGTCGGCAGAAAAGAGGGCGTGCTGGTCGGTATTTCCTCCGGCGCGGCGGTTTGGGCAGCCATTGAGCTGGCAAAGCGTCCCGAGAACAAGGGCAAAACTATCGTCACCCTCCTTCCGGACACCGGCGACCGCTATCTCTCCACGCCGCTGTTCGCGGAATAACGTCTCCTTTCCTGCGGGCAGACGCTGCTGCACGCAGGATTTTTAAGATTTCCGTCGGAAAATTCTGTTCGTTTTTTTGTGATTTATATTGACAAGACGACATGCAACGGCTATACTATCCGTGTAGATTGTCGGATTGTGCCAACGCGTCAAGGGACATTCGCCGATTTGCCCGCAGGCAGAGCTGCGTCCTCCCTTTTCCGTCGGCAAAAGCCGAAAAACCACAAGAAAGGATGACTCAAATTGAAAAAACTTATTTCGATTATCTTGGCACTCTGCATCCTGTCCGCTCTGACCCTCCCCGTTTTCGCAGCCGACTATAAGGACACTGCGAACCACTGGGCAAAGAAAGCCATCGACGAGTGGAGCGATTACAGCATCGTCAAGGGCGAACCCAACGGCAGCTTCTATCCCGACCGTCAGATGACCCGCGCCGAAGCCGGTCAGATCATGGTCAGACTTCTCAAGCTCACCGAAAAGGCTGACATCAGCAAGCTCACCGACGTCAAGTCCACCGACTGGTACGCCGATGCCGTCGCAAAGTGTGTCGCCGCCGGCATCCTGAAGGGCGTCTCCGAGACCGAGATGGACCCGAACGGCACCCTCACCCGCGAGATGTTCTTCGTCATGTTCGCGCGTGCGCTGGGCTTCAAGGAAGAGGACAAGCTCTCCGTCGGCACCACCGACATGGATAAGTGCAGCAGATGGGCAAAGGGCTATATCAACGCTCTGCTCAACCACGGCTTTGTCCGCGGTATCGATGTCGTCGGCGGTAAGACCGTCGTCGCTCCCGAGCGCAACATCAACCGCGCCTCTGCGGTCAGCCTGCTCGGCCAGACCGTTACCACCTACATCACCGAAGACAAGGCTGCCGTTAAGCCCGAGGGCAAGGGCATTATCCTTGTCGTCGCGGACAACGTCACCCTGACCGAGGTTCCCGTCGGCACCACCGTCGTCACCGGCGAGGCTAACGGCATCACCGTCAACGGCAAGGCGATCTCCGATCACACCATCCACATTGTTGAAGAGGACAAGCCCGAGCCCAAGCCCCACGAGCACAAGTTCGGCGAAAGCACCGCGACCTGCACCCATGACGGCGTCAAGACCTGCGAATGCGGCGAGACCGAGGTCGTCAAGGCCACCGGTCACGACTTCAAGAACGGCGCGTGCACCCGCTGCGGCGTCCTTGAGAGCGAGGCAATGAAGCTTCAGCTCGAGGTCACCTCCGGCAAGTCCACCGTTAAGGTCACCGTTTATGACGACTATTCCTTCGTCGTCCTTGTCCCCAATACCACCGTTGACGCCTCCGAATTCAAGGCGACCGTCCGGATGCAGAACATCAGCTCTCTCGACATCGGCAAGCTGCGTGAGCACACCGCTACGCTGAACACCGGCATCACCGGTCACGATTCGATCTCCCTGCAGAGTTGGCTGAGCAACGCTTGGACCTTCGGCAAGGAGGGCACCGCCAATAATGCGACGATCAACCTCGACATCGCCGGCAAGACCGCTTCCTACGCAGTCTACACCCCGCATGATGTCCTGCTCGGCAACCCCGTCGAGATCAGCGGTACGCCGAAGGACATTGAAGCCGCCCGCGCCGCTTGGGAGACTCTCGCCGCCAACATCAAGACCGAAAGCGGTCTCGATAACGACAGCTACTTCACGCTCGTCAACGGCTCCTACCTCCGCAACGGCACCGAGAAGCTCGGCTTCGACAAGAGCTACAACGGCAACCTCACGCTGAACAACGTCGGCGATCTGCATGCACTGAAGCAGCACATCCAGGATGCCGTTAAGCTTGAAACGGTCGAAGGCAAGGACATCGAGGCGTTCGTCGCCGCCGGCACCACGCTGAAGGTCGGCGCTACCAAGGCAGTCCTTACGAAGGATACGAAGATCACCGTCGATACCTCTGTGGACGGCGCTCTGACAAAGCTCGGCGCTGCTGTCAACGGCGACAGCGTCTACGCACTGGCGGAAGCGCTCGTCGACATGGTCAACGGTATGCTCGGCTCCGTGCAGGGCAAGACCGTCAACGTCGCTGTCTCCTTCTCCTAAGATCATACTCACTGAAATATACGGACGGCTGCATCTGCTAAGGTTGCAGCCGTCCGTCGCTTTATCAAGAAAATCTACCCCACGTTTTGGAGCTGTCCTGCGGGTGCGGGACAGCTCCGTATTTTATCGGTGCTTTATTCTCATACTAAAATCTGTTAAGAAGCCGGAAAAGCTTTTTATTGCGCCAAAGGCGCGTCAGATTCTGCATGAGACGGTGCATCGTGCGTAGCACATGGGATTCTTGATGAAATATTTTCATCAAGAATCGGTATCAGGTATCCAACGCGGGATTCATAAAATATACGTTCTTGCTGTTCAGGTGCTCCCGCAGGCGCTCAACGCCCTCGCCGAAGCGCTGGAAGTGCACGACCTCCCGCGCCCGCAGGAATTTGATCGCATCGTTCACATCGGGATCGTCCGACAGCCGCAGAATATTGTCATACGTCGTCCTCGCCTTTTGCTCCGCCGCCATATCCTCCGTCAGGTCGGTGATCGGGTCGCCCTTCACTGCCATTGTCGCGGCGGACCACGGCGTCCCCGCTGCCGACTGCGGGTAAATGCCGACCGTGTGATCGACAAAGTACGGTGCAAAGCCCGCCTCTCTCTGCTGCTCCTCGGTCAGCTTGCGCGTGAGCTGGTGCACGATCGCCCCGATCATCTCAAGGTGTCCAAGCTCCTCTGTCCCCAGAGAAGCATCGGAAATGTTCCACAGCGCAAATTCAGCTCAAAATTCTGCGTTTCGTGGGCTTTGGGTACATAGCTTAAAGACCTCGGACAAGGTGTTGAAGTACGGTGAAAATAACAAAGTGGACTTCTCCGAGCATCCGACGGTAGTTAAGCGTGGCAGCGTTAGAACAATCAACATTTACGCCGCTGTTCCCGATGTGGCGTAGGACAAGCCTATTGCACATTGGAACTTAACATCAACCTACGGTACAATATAAATGCAAGGAGGTCGAGCGTATGAAAGACCAAACCACACATCTATATGTAGACAGTCACGAAAGAACGCTGATATTACATAGCCTTGTGGAGCTGAAAAACGCTCTCATACGGCAAGGCAGATATACGGACTGCATCGACGAACTCATTTTCAAGGTAGCCAATGCGCCTGTCAAGAGAATGAAAGTCAAATATGACTAAGGCAATTCAAGAGTGAGCCGCTTATTCTTTTCCATAAGAGTAAGCGGCTTTTTTGCGTTCTCTGTACGATTTACATAGCCGCCTTGACAAAGCGGCTAAATCTATGCGAAAGGAGGACGCAGCTATGTCAAATTGCAAAGTGATTGCTCTGACCAACCAGAAAGGCGGTGTTGGCAAGACCACAACAGCGGTCAATCTGGGTGTGGGTCTGGCGAAGCAAGGAAAAAGAGTGTTATTGATTGACGCCGATGCACAGGCAAATCTCACAATGGCTCTGGGTTACAACCGACCAGATGATTTACCCATTACGCTCTCCACAATCATGCAGAACATCATAGACGATAAATCTTTTGATGTTTCGCAAGGGATTTTATCCCACAGCGAAGGCGTTGACCTGCTCCCGTCAAACATTGAGTTATCGGGCTTTGAAGTAAGGCTAATCAATGCGATGAGCCGTGAGCGTGTTTTGAAAACCTATGTAAATGAGGTTAAGAAAAACTACGATTATGTGCTTATCGACTGTATGCCGAGCTTGGGTATGATAACCATTAACGCATTGGCGGCGGCTGACAGCGTGGTTATCCCAACACAGCCCCACTATCTTTCTGCAAAAGGCTTAGAGCTGTTGCTTCGCTCCGTGTCAATGGTCAAGCGGCAAATCAATCCCAAACTCAGAATTGACGGTATCTTAATGACAATGGTTATGCCTCGCACCAACATTTCAAAAGAAATCACGGCGACGGTCAAGAACGCCTACGGTCAGAAAATCAAGGTATTTGATACCGAGATACCTCATTCTATCCGTGCTGTGGAGGCAACCGCAGAGGGTAAAAGCATTTTCGCCTACGACAAAGGCGGCAAGGTTGCCGCAGCATATGAACAGTTCTCAAAGGAGGTGGCAGAGCTTGGCGAGAAACAGAGAAACCAAAATCGAGCTGACCGCTTACGATGACCTGTTCCAGACGGACGAAAGCCGTGCGGAAGCAGCTTTAAGCAAGATACGGGATATTCCCATATCGGAGATTGACGAGTTCCCAGACCATCCGTTCAAGGTTTTAATGGACGAGGATATGGAGCAGCTTGTCGAGAGTATTAAGCGGAACGGCGTAATGACCCCTGCTACCGTGCGTTTGAAAGAGGACGGGCGGTATGAGCTTATCAGCGGTCACAGACGAAAAAAGGCGTGTGAGCTTGCGGGGCTTGAAACCCTCAAATGCGAGGTCAAAGACCTTACCCGTGATGAAGCCATTATCATTATGGTGGAAAGTAATCTGCAAAGGTCTGTTATTCTGCCGAGTGAAAAAGCCTTTGCCTATAAAATGCGGCTTGAAGCAATGGACAGACAAGGAAAACGGAATGATTTAACTTCGACACCATTGGTGTCGAAGTCGAGGTCTAACGAAGAACTCGCCGACAAAGTTGGCGAAAGCCGTGAGCAAATCCGCCGTTTTATCCGCTTGACCGAGCTTGTACCCGAAATTCTCCAGATGGTAGATGAAAAGCAGATTGCTTTCCGTCCTGCGGTGGAGATTTCCTATCTTGCCGAGGAACAGCAATACACCTTGCTTGAAGCGATGAGCTATAACGACGCTACTCCCTCATTGGCGCAGGCTATCAAAATGAAAAAGTTTAAGCAAGACGGAAAACTGACGGACGAGGTTATCCAATCCATTATGGAGGAAGAAAAGCCAAACCAAAAGGAAAAGCCTGCTTTCCGTGACGAAAGGATAACCAAGCTCATTCCGAAAACCGTTCCCAAGGGACAGGAAGCAGATTTCGTTGTCAAGGCGTTGGAGTTTTACAACCGACACCTGCAACGGAACAAAGCGCACGAAAGATAGCCGCACACCGAGGGCGAGGTCTGCCTGTTTGCGTGGATAGCCATATTTTGCGCTTCCCCCTCTCCACACCTCACCCCCTAACTACTGCCAAGACTATCCGAAAAAAGAATACCTGCAATATCTCGCAAATCTGTTTGTACCTTTGAGGACATCGGCTCTTTTTCGTATAATGAAGCCGTAAAGAAGGTCGATATGATGAGAAAATCAATGTTTGCAGCGCTTCTTGTGCTGATAATGCTGCTTAGCGGCTGCTCCGATGTTTCAACAGTCCCCACACGGAATTATGAAAGTGAGCTTGTGACGGAAACCGAAGCTGCTGCCAAAGCCGAAAGTATCCAAATGATTACCCTGAAGTGGGGTCTGAAATAACTGTGACTGGTACTTTTGAACTCTATACAGAAAACGGATTTCAGTATTGCAGACTGAAAGACGCCGTTATGGAATGATGCTAATTGCCTCAATAGGAGGTGCAACTATGGACGAAAAGAATTCGTCCGTTTGGCTTCGCTGCCCGAAATGCGGGAGCAAGACAAGAGATAAAATTCTACCCCAAACGATTATGATAAACTACCCGCTTTATTGTCCGAAATGTAAGCGTGAGTTGCTTGTCAGCGTAAAAAATCTAAGCATTACAATTATTAAGGAGCCAGACGCATAGACGCAGGGCCGACAAACTTGTGAGATACCTCACAGTTCGTCGGCTCTGTTTTTATGTTCTATATAAAGACATCACCCCGCCAAATAAAAAAACGAGGTTTTGACGGGGTCTAAAAACACGCCCATATCCCTCAAATCCGAGTTTTTGGATTGGAGGGATTTTTTATGTGTTGGTCTAATATGACCGTAGCGCTGCTCATCAGAAGCAGCGGATACATATAGAGTGTCACGCAGGAACGAGGATAATCTGTTAAAAAAATCCTCGCCTGTTCGTGGCACTCTTATGGTTTTCAAATAGAGATTTCATTTCTATGCCGTAGGTATAGTTATGCTTAT
>URWG01000022.1 GCA_900551495.1 uncultured Eubacteriales bacterium | reverse complement strand
GACGCGCCTTTGGCGCTATAAAAAGCTTTTCAAGCTTTTTAACAGATTCCGGTATGAGGAAGCTCGGGAAAAGCATTTCAAGAAAAGACGCTGCCGACGCGTTGTAATGTCAAAAAGCCCGCCGAACGGAGTGCTGCAAGACTGCAGCCTTCCGTTCGGCGGGAGTTTTTTGCTTAGCAGTATTGATCTCTGCGCGGCTGAAGCTGACCGCTCAGGGAGACAATGCTGTGGTATTCCCCGCGGTATTCTGCGATGCAGCGCCGTACGGCGTCGATGTCTGTCTGCTCGATGAGCAATGACATCCCGCAGGAAAGCTCTCCCTGCACGCAGCGGGGGGCGGGCGCGATCCGATTCGGCAAGCCGTGCTCATCCAAGAGCGCGTGCAGCGCCAACCCCTGTTCATAATTGGCAAAGAGAATATAATACCGCAGGATCGGGTCAGCCATTGAGCATTTCGACAAATGCGCCGATTCGGGTGCGGAGCTGCTCGGCATCGGTGTCGGTGTAGTCCGTCTCCAAGCTCAGGACCGGCACGCCCGCCTCCTTGAGCGCACGGGAGACCTGATACTTCTCCGTATCATAGAGGCAGCAGAACTTCAGGCTGCAATCAATGACGCCGTCAACCTTGTATTCCTCGACCATGCGCAGGATGTCGTCGATACGCCCCGCGTTCGGCGTGAAGCAGGCGCAGTTGGTCTTCATGTAACGCTCGGACAACGCCATAAACTGCTCGTCAAGCGTGGTCTTACTCTCATCGACCAAATTCTCAAAATAGCGCGTGCCGGTGCACATTTCCTCGCAGACAACGGCAGCACCGCTGGTTTCGATGATGTTGTGCAGCTTCCAGTTCGGCACAGCCATCGGCGTACCGGTAACAAGAATACGCTTCGTGCCCGCCGGAACGACGCTCACATGATCGCGGATGCGCTGCTCCAGCTCGCCCGCCAAACGGTTGCACATCTGCGCACAGCGGGCGGGATCGTCGAAGAACGAAATCTGCATCATAAGAAGTGCGTCACGACCGAAGATATTCGGACTTGCGGCAGTCGTAGACGCGCTGAAGTGCCTTGCGCTTCTCGTTTGCAAGGTGGATGGCGGCGCTCAGCTTTTCGGGCGTGATCTCATTGCCCGTAAATTCCTCGACCTTCTTGGCAAAGGCGGCGATCTCCTGCTTCCACTTGAGAATGTCCTCCGGACGCTTCATCTGCGGCACGTCCATTACATACATGGGGACGTCCTCGCCGAGAATTTCATATGCCTTCTTCTTGCCGTCGCAGGTCGTTTCGCCGACGTACATATCCGCAATGCGGAAGAACGGGCAGGTTCTTCCCAAACGGGCGCCGACCGATGCCTTGATCAACGGGCAGGTGCTCTTGGGCAGGACAGCCTCGCCGCCGGGAACCCAAAACTGCGAGCCGCCGCAAAGTCCGGTCACGATGCCGTCTGCGGCAAGGATGACCTCGTCGGGCACATAAACGCAGAAGGTGCCGAATACCTTACGACCCTTTTTCTGCTCCTCGATCAGCTCGGCGGGGCGGATACCGTGCACCTCGGAGATCACCAGATCCCAAAAGTCCATCGCCTTCGGGCGGTTCTGCTGGGAGAGGAACACGTCTCCCACCGCGGTCGGCAGCACTTGGCAGAGCGTGTCATGGCTCTCCAAATCCATGCCGAGATCTTTCCACATCTGAACATAATCGGACATAATTTCAATTCCTTTCTTTTTGTTATTTCACTGCGACCGACTTTTGGCGCAGAAAGAGCGCATAACGGACGCAGGGGAAATACGGGGGCTTTCGGGGCGAGGCTAAGTCGCCGCCAGCTCGCGTACGGCGCGGACGGCGGTGTCGATCTCGTCCTCGGTGTTAAAATAGGAAAAGCTGAAACGCACCGCGCCACGCTGCGTCGTGCCGAGCGCTTCGTGCATTCGGGGGGCACAGTGTGCACCGGGACGGGTCGCAATGGCATAGTCGGTGAACAGCACGTCCGCGACCTCGGAGGAATCGTAATCGCGGAGGTTGAGCGCGACGATCGCGGCTCGCTCCGCCTGCGTAAAATCGCCGTAGACCGTGACGCCGTTCAGCTCCCGTACGCCCTCATAAAAGCGGCGCATGAGAAGCCGCTCCCGCGTACCGATGGCTTCAACGCTCTGTGCAGCGATAAAATCAAGCGCCGCGTCAAGTCCCGCGATCCCGTGGCTGTTCAATGTGCCTGCCTCCAAGCGCGTGGGGTAGGCTTGCGGCTGGTCCTTCTCGTAGGAATGTACGCCGGTCCCGCCGCGCAGGAGCGGTCGAATTTCCACGCCCGTGCGGAGACACAGCCCACCGGTGCCCTGCGGTCCCATAAGGCTCTTGTGCCCCGTGAAGCACAGCACGTCGATCTCCGCGTCACGCATACTGATCGGGATCGCGCCGGCGGTCTGCGAGGCGTCCACGACAAACAGGGCACCGTGGGAATGTGCCATACGACCGATGCGTGCGATATCCAAAAGGTTGCCGGTCAGATTTGACGCGTGCGTGCAGACGACGATCTTTGTATTTTTGCGGAACAGCGGCTCAAAATCCTCGTAACGGATGTTCCCGAGGCGGTCAGCCGAGACGAAATCGACCGCAACGCCGCGCGATTGCAGATCGTAAAGCGGGCGCAGGACGGAATTATGCTCCAAATCCGTGGAGATGGCGTGGTCGCCCGCCGACAGCAGACCGTAAAGGGCAATATTCAGCGCCTCGGTGGAGTTCGCCGTAAAGATCACATGGTCGGCACGCTCGCAGGAAAAGAGCGCCGCGAGCTTCTGCCGTGTTTCAAACACCGTGCGGGAGGCGGAGAGCGAAACGCTGTGCGCACCCCGCGCGGCGTTCCCTGCGGTCAAAACGGCGTTTTTGACTGCCTCCGCGACCTGCGGCGGCTTGTGCAGTGTTGTGGCTGCGTTATCCAAATAAATCATGCCGTGCTTCCTCCTGCCAAGATCGCTGCGCCCAGTGCGCCGGCGTAACGTCCGTCCGGACAGGTCAGGACCGTGCGCTTCAGCACGCCCGAGAGTGCGTCCACAAGGACACGCGCCTCGCAAAGCCCTCCGGTCAGACACATCGGTCCGTCCGCGGGAAGCAGGCGTACCGTCTGTGCGGCGACCTTTGTGACGATCGAGTCCACCACGGCGTAAGCAATATTTTCCTTTTTTTCGCCCCGCCCGATCAGGCTGATGACCTCGGATTCTGCAAAGACCGTACACATGGAGCTGATATGGACACCGCTGCCGCAGGCAGCCAGCGTATAAAGCGCCTCCGGTGCAAGCCCCAGCGTGTTTGCCATGACGTCCAAGAAGCGACCCGTTCCTGCGGAGCATTTGTCGTTCATTAGGAAATCCGCAACGCGACCGTCCTCCACGCGGATGATTTTTGTGTCCTGCCCGCCGATGTCGATCACGGTCAGCGTCTTTTCCCGATAGAGTGTGCATGCGCCTCTTGCGTGACAGGTGATCTCCGTGATCTGCCGATCCGCATAGGGAACGCAGACGCGACCGTAGCCGGTTGCCGCGACCTGCGCCTGCGGGAGAAAATCGGAAAGCCGTTCACCGAGCCGCTGTGCGGTATCGGCGCTGCTCCAGCCGGTCGGCAGGACGAGCCGCTGTACGATGGCGCCCGAC
This sequence comes from uncultured Eubacteriales bacterium, assembly GCA_900551495.1. GTDB lineage: Bacteria > Bacillota > Clostridia > Oscillospirales > Oscillospiraceae > JAZOXB01. Next base: position 14,098 of record URWG01000022.1, on the reverse strand, counting down.
GGGTCAAGCACGACGGCTTTTGCACACGTCGAGCCGATGTCAATTCCAACTGCGTATTTTTTCATCAGAACATCTCCACGATCGAGCAGCCCGCATAGCCGTACCGTGCCTGCGAGAGCGCGTCCAGCAGGGGCTGCTTCAGCGACGGCTCCGACTTCCACGCAAGCCCGCAGCCGGCGCTGATCTGTGCGGGGATCGGGATCATCCGACCCGCAAGCCCCTTTTCGGTAAACAGAGCCTCTGCCGCGAGCGCCTGCGCCGTGGAATCAAAGGAGAGGATCAGCGCAGGTCGCTTTTGTCGGATCACGGGCGGAGAACCAAGTCGGCGTTCATCTGCTTTTCGGCGATCACATACATATTCGTGACCTCGCCGACCTGCAGCTTATCCGACAGACCGTAGTAGTTCAGGCAGGTGCCGCAGGTAAGAATCTCCACGCCGAGGGAGGCGAGCGTCCGCAGATCCTCTAAGGAAGCGGAGCCTTCGCAGGTGACGCTCGCGCCGCCGTTATAGAACAGGAGCGTTGACGGCAGCGTTTCCTGCTGCGTCAGCGCGAACAGGAAGCCCTTGAGCAGGATTTTTCCCAGCTCGTCATTGCCCTCGCCCATATGGCCGGCGGAGATCACGACCACGGTTTTCTTCTGCGCGGCAGGAACCGTGCAGAGGCTTGCCTCGTCGCCGTTCTGCTCGACCGCAGCCTCTGTGGTAAGCGTGACGCGATATTCCTTTTCCGACAGCTTTTCCGTCTGAATGGCGCAGCCCTTGCTCTTTGCAAGCCGCGTCAGATTCTGCACGGCGATGTCGTTATCGACGGATACCTGCACCGTACCCGCGCCGCCCAGCTCCTTCAGCGCGTTCATCGTCTTGATGACGGGCAGCGGGCAGGCGTCGCCGATGGCATTGACTTGAATCATGGTAAAACCTCCTCGTATATCTTCGCAAAGAATAACGCGTGGTATTGATAAACAAGGGCGCACGGGTCCGTCGCCGTTCGGAACGGGGGAGACGGTGCAAGCCCTTGTCAATCTACACTATATCATTATAATCAATAACGCTCCGCTCGGCAAATGCTTTTTCGGAAATACTTGCCGAAATGGGGTGCGGTTTTTTTGTTTTGTTTTCACAAAAGGTCGCCTTTTGTGAACAGCTCGTCAAAGCGAATCTGTGCATAATCGCGCAGCTCCTGCTCGTACTGTCGGAACGCGCAGGCAAGCGCATAGCCGCGTTCGGTCAGCGCCGTTTTTCCGCCTTGCCGCCCGCCCTGCCTGCGAAGGACGATCGGTGCGCGGAGGATACGCTCCACGCGGTTGATCATATTCCATGCCGTCGCCGTGGACAGCCCCATGCAGCGGCACGCCGCCTGCACCGATTGCAGGTTGGCAATCAGAAACAGAAGCAGCTTCATTCTCGGCTCCAGCAGCGGCTCGTCGGTTCGGATGCTCAGATGCAGCTCCGGCGCGAGCAGCGTGCGGTTGTGCTGCTGCAAATGCGCCTGCATCTGCGCGGCGTTGTGGACCGTTAAAAGAACGCCGTCGTCCTCCGTGACGACCCATTCCGTCCGTTCGGACATCTTCTGCAATGCGGCACGGAGACCGCCGTCGCCGTCAAAGCGCAGAATCTCGTCGATCTCCGTATCCGCGAGCACGACGGGGTGCCCGCTGCGACCGCAAAAGGACGGGCGTACAATTTCCGACGGGCTTGCCAATAGTCGGCGCAGCGTTTGCGGCGAAGCCATCGGCGTATTGACGGGGGAAAACAGCACGCGCCCGCACTTTCCGTGCAGGAAGCGAAGCCCCAGCTTCAGACTGCTGAGCAGCTCGGTGTCGCCGATGTCCTCCTGCTGCAGAAAGATGACACCGAAGGGAGACAGCGCGTGGATCAGCTCCCGATCCTGCGGGTCGATCACGATTACGATAGGGAAGATGCCGACCTGCCGCATGGTTAGGACGATCCGTTGCACGATCGGGATCGCGCCGAATTGCAAAAGCGGCATTGTCCGCAGCTTGTTCGCTGCTGCGATCAGACCGCCGACGGTACCGTACTGCACCTAAATCCGCCCCTTTTCCGTCAATTTTGCACTGTTTTCTATATTTTAACGCATTTTCGCCGAATTTGCAATCTGCTTGTCGATGTTTTGCCGAACGGCAGGACGAACCGCTTTATACCAGAATCTGTTAAAAAGCTTGAAAAGCTTTTTATAGCGCCAAAGGCGCGTCAGATTCTGCATGAGACGGCGCATCGTGCGTTCGCACGATGCGAGTGTGCGTAGCACATGGGATTCTTGATGAAATATTTTAATCAAGAATCAGTATTATGACAGCCTCACGCTGCCGGAAAGCTCGGTGAAAAATATCGGAACGTCGAGGCGGAAGAGCGCCCGACGTTCCGAATTTTGAATTTATTTGAGCAGTTCGGTTTTTCGGCGGTTTATTCGCCGTAGTAGGGTGTGATCCCCATTTCGGCGAGAGTTTTTTCAAATTCCGCGCGGTCCAATCTGCCGGAATCAAACAGCTTTTGCAGGCTCGGTCCGACCGAGACGGCGTTCGGCAAACCGCCCCCTTCCCTGCGGTACAGCTCGTCCGGACGCCAGCCGCAGTTCAGCCACAAATTGCTGCAGTTGTTCAGATTGAGAAACAAATCGAAGAATTTTTCAAACTGCTTCTCAGAGAGGCTGACATCGTATTCGGTGGCGAGCGTTTTGACCAAAAGGCGAATTTTGCCGGTTATTGAGCTGTCGCGAAAAACCCCGCCCGTCATGATGTAAAGGCGGATGTCCTTCAGCAGCTTATCGGCGGCGACGGCAGTGTACTCCTCCTCCAGCTTCCGCTTTTTGTGCTCGTCCTTGAAATACTCGATTTCAAACGCTTCCATCTGCGTGCGGAACACGAACTCCGAAAGCCTTTTCCCCAAAACGGGCTTTCCGTAAACATCAAGGAGCGGTCCCGTCGGGGTCTTGTCATGCTTTCGCATCGTTCCGCCCGTGCGCAGATTTCCGATAAACGACGCCATATCCTTTCCCTGCGGGGTAAGATAGAATCGATCCTCGACAAAGGACAAAAAGACCGACTTTTCCGGCAGGTAATGCGGCTTGTCCTCTTGCCGTTCGACCGTTGCGTAAATTTGAATAAATCGGTGATAGCCTGTCATAACAAGGTCGTTATTTACGATCAGCCGATCCTGCGGAATGTCCGACTCTTCGTCGCGGAATACCTCCTGCAGCTCGTAAACGGAATACGGCAGCCCCGCCTCCCGCTGTACAACGCCGGAAAACGCAACAAAGTCCTTCTTATGCACGGAAAGCCCCTCGTAGTGCTTGAAAACATCCCATGCCTCCCGCACGGAAATCACGCCGTATAAGTTCGAAAAACAGCGAAAATATGTGTGCAGTAGACGGAGTTTGGCTTCCGACAAGCCAAGCTCCGCGTATTTCTTTTCCAGCGTTTTCGGCGATAGCGGTTTCATCATGATATGTCACCCACATAAGCGATATTTTTCCGGTACACGAGGCAATCCCGGTACAGAAAAGAACAGTCTACGGCAAAGATTATAACATAAAATGAGGACGCGCACAAGGTCTCGCGCCTTCCCGCGCGGGAATATTCTCCGTTATTCTTATTTTTCTCCCTTCATATTTGCTATCTATGCACATCAGATTCAATGTTGGATAAGCAGATATTCTTTACCTTTGGCAGCAAGTTGTCCTTCTTGATCCCTTCAAATATCAAACAGATTCACAAGTCGCTGCATACTGGACGCAAGCTGCATCATTAGAGTTTTGATTTCCTCTTTGGACATACAAGAAAGCGCGAATAATTGTTCGTCCTCACACAAATCCGTACAAGTTCGTCGGGTATCTGGACATTGATCCCACGCAGTGCCATCCGAACTACACTGCCGACATCCGTGAGGGCGTCGCCATTGAGTATGTTTCCTGCGAGCCGCCGGCAGTCTGAAAGAGCTGTTCTCGGAGGGATACAACACGGATGATGATTCTTTTGAGGAAGAGGAAATGGAGCAGGCGTAAACCCGCTCCGTACATGAAAATAAAAAAGTGGATGTAACTGAAATCAGTTACATCCGCTCGATATGGCTCGTAGCGCCGAAAAAGACATCATCTCAAGTCGTCAAATTGTGATAATTCATGTAATATGGTATGAATGTCCCCATCAATGCACAACGACCTTTGCTGAATTTCCTTGGGACAATAACACTCTCCAAGGTTAATGCCGACATATTGTGAGTTTATGTTTTGAACCGTCATGCGCCAAAACGGGTATTTTATAATGGCTGGTGTATTGCTCTCAACACCTATTTCCAGATAGAGTATCTTCCCACGCTTGTACTGTTGCAGGACCTCTGCATACCTGCTCGCAGCAGCGCACCAGCCATCGTCTTGCACAAAAATTTCATCGCACCGTAGATTCATCGTCATAGGTGCGCCGCATACCGGGCACCGGGGAATCAGCTCCGTTGGAATATTAATATCCTGCTGCCGGACGGTGTCCTCATTATCATAGATTTTGTCATGGCAGGCTCCGTAGTCTCCCTGTGTGTAGAACAGTCGCTTTTTATCAAAGCCTGCACGCTGGAACTGGTGATCCACATCGGTGGTCAGCACAAAAGGGAAGATTATAGGCGGGCATAATTTTGACCTGTCCGGTAGGCTCCTCATACCTGACAGGAAACCGAGACCTTCTGCCGTTTAATCGTTATAATGACGAACATGCTGCGAACAGCTTTTTTCTTTAGAAACTATTGACAAGGATGATTCGCCGCACTATAATTGAGTTGTAACTCAATTATAGTGCGTGTTACTATGCAAACTGCACGGAAAGGAGGAAAAGATGCGATGCCCAAAAAGAAGATATGACAGTGAGGATGCGAAACGGAGGATCTTGTCCTCCTGTGTGCGTCTGTTCCTTCTCAAGGGCTACCGGGAAACGACCATTGCAGACGTGATGGCAGAGGCCGACGTGTCCTCCAGCTCCTTCCGCAACATTTTCGGCACCAAGGACGGGGTCCTGTCGGAGCTGGTGGACTTCATGTTTGAAAGCCAGTTCGAGATGGCGGGAGCGGCGTTGGAAAACACATCTTCCCCCGCCATGCTCTACGCCGTGGAGACCGCCCTCCAGATGACCATTACCGAGCGAAACGAGAATCTGCGGGAGATCTATCTGGAGGCCTACGCCCACCCCGACATTGCTGAGCAAATCCACCGCAAGACCGCAACCGCTATCGCCAAAATCTTCCGACCGTATCTGCCGGAATGCACCGACAGCGACTTCTACGAAATGGAGATCGGCACCGCCGGCATCATGAACGGGTATATGGCGCGCAGATGCGACATCTACTTTACCCTGGAGCGGAAGCTGGACCGGTTTCTTCACATGGCGCTGGGCGCCTATCAGGTGCCGAGGTCGGAGCAGGATGCCATTGTTTCCCAAATCTGCAAGCTGGACATCTGCCGGATCGCGGATAAGGCCATACAAAAGCTGTTTACCGCTCTGGCGATGAAATTTGATTTCTCCCTGAGCCAGTCAGAAAACCCACCACATTGATCCAAGAAGGAGGTAACCCATGAAAAAACGCATCTTTTCCATCGTGCTGGTCATTTGTATGCTGTTTTCTCTGCTGCCCGCGAGCGCATTGGCGGCAGAGACCTATCATCTGTACATCAACAATTTCCAGTTTAGCTCCACCAATCTCACCTACACCAGCGGCAGCGGCAGCGCCACCTACGACCCCGGCACCAAAACACTGACCATCAAGAATCTGTCGCTCTCCACCGGAGGAGTCAATACGATCATCGAAAGCAAAATCTCGGGATTGACCGTCAAGATCGACGGGACGCTGACCCTCAATCTGCTGGCCAGCAAGGTCGTAAATGGCGTCGATTACGGCAAAATCAGAACCAACTACGGTATTGCGGTTCTCGCTGACACCACCATCTGCGGCGCCAACAACAGCGCGGATAAGGATTCCATCATTATCACGTCCCAATGTACCGGTGTGGATGATACGGAATATTCAGATGGCACCACCCGTGTGGGCATCAGACCCATGTCCGGTGCAAAACTGACGATGAAAAACCTCACCGTCAGCATGACCGACAACTCCACCGGAAGCTATGCCGGTCATGCCAGCTTGTTCCGTGCGGTCGCCGCGCTCAACATCTCCGGCTGCAAGCTGGTTGCAAACAAATGCCAGTTTGGTATCTATGTGGATAACTATTCGCCTGTCACCATCACCGACACGGTATTTGACATGAAGCTCAACGGCACAGCTTCTTCCGGCGTCAACTTCGCCCCCAACGCTGTGAACGTGATGCAGAACTGCTCCGGCTCCATCAGCGGCGTGTACCCTGTCTACACCGCCGGCCAGCTCACCGTTTCCGGCGGCAGCAAGCTGACGCTGATCGCCGGCAAGATGGGCATGGTTGCCGGGCAAAACCAAAACCAAACCCCCGGCAAATTGATTCTCGACAACGCCAATGTGGAGATCCAATCCGAATCCTTGGGCATTGAGGCGGAATCAGGCGGCAGCATTACCATAAAGAGCGGCACCGTGAACGTGACCAAGGCTACCTACGGTGTGCAGGTCACGGAAGGCAGCAGCTTTGCCATGCAGGGCGGCACCTTAAGCATTCGCGGTGCGGACGCGGCAAGCTGCCTCGGCATCAATAACAACGGCACGGTAACCGTGACCGGCGGTTCTCTGAAAACGGAAAATGTCTATACCGCCCTTCAGAACGGCAGTGCTACCGCCCTGTCCGTCACCGGCGGCGAGCATACCCTGACCGCCGCTGCCTGCGGCTATCTGGGCGCTTCGTCCTCAGAGCTGAAAATCTCCAACACCGCCAAGGTGACCGTCAATGCCGAAACAGGCATTCGGCTTTCCAAACAGTCGGACAGCAAGCTGACGGTTTCCGGCGGCGAGCTGAACATCAACGCCACCGCCAGCGGCGTTGAGCTCGTGGACAGCATCAGCACAATGACCCTCTCCGGCGGCAAGGTCAACATCACCGACAAAAACAGCACCCCCACCATCACCGGCATGGTTTGCCGGGGCAAATCCCTGTTCTCCGGTGCGGAGGTGACCTTCAGAAACTGCAAAATCGACCTGCAGTCCCTCAACCCAAAAAACAAAATGACCGGCGGCAAGCTGCATCTGTCGGGCTACAGCTCCGGCGCTCAGCTCTACTACGGCTTTGAAATGACCGGCGGCGTGATCGACGGCAGCACCGGCGCACTCGGTATCGTTGCGTCACAGGGCACCACCACCCTCAAGGGCGGCACCGTCAACATTACTGCCTCCTATCCCTTCTATCTGGTCTATGACGGCATCGTAGACTTTGCCGGCGCCAATGTGACCGGTACATCCACCGCAAACTGCGGTCTCTATGTCGTATCCGGTTCCGAAACAGAGCCGGACAGCAGCTCCTACAAAATCTCCGGCGGCACCGTCGTCCTGACCTCCACCCAGGCGGGCGCCAACGCGATGTACACCTCCATCCCCGGCAACTACGGCGTCTGGGCAGGCGCGGACGAAGCCGGCGCCGCACTGGTGGAGACCCCCACGCAGCCCATTCTTGCCACCAGCAAATATGTCCGGTTCGCGGAAAAGAAGGCGGTGACCCTGACCCTGGTGAACGTGAAGGAAGGCACCTCTGCCTCCTATCTCCCCGGCGAAGCCTTCACCTACACCGCCAAGGACGCACCCTACGGCCAGCACTTCTCCCACTGGGAGCTGACCGTGAACGGCACTACCACCACCGTGGGCACCGGCACCACCTACTCCGGTAAGATGCCCACCACCGATGCCACCCTGACCGCCGTGTATGAGAACTGCTCCGGCGGCACCCCCACCTGCCAGAAGAAGGCCGTCTGCTCCGTCTGCGGCAGGGAATACGGCATTCTGGCTGCGCACAAGTTTACGGAAGAAGTCGAGGATGAGAAATATGTGATCACGCCGCCGACCTGCGAGGGCGAGGGCACTTACTACAAATCCTGCTCTGTCTGCGGCGAAAGCGCGAAGAACTGGGTCAACGCCACCTTTACTGTCCCTGCGCTGGGTCACGATTGGAGCGATTGGACCTCCAACGGCGACGGCACCCACAGCCGCACCTGCGGCAATGATGCTGAGCACAAGGAAAAGGAAGACTGCTCCGGCGGCACCGCCACCTGCCAGCAGAAGGCCGTCTGTGACACCTGTAAAGTCGAATACGGCGAGCTGGCGGCGCACGACTTCACGGCAGAGGTTGCCGACGCCAAGTATTTGAAGACCGAAGCCACCTGCACCGAAGCCGCCGTCTACTATAAGTCCTGCGCTGTCTGCGGCGAAAGCTCCAAGGGCACCGCGTTTGAAGCCACCTTCTCCCACGGAGAAGCGAAGGGTCACGCTTGGAGCGGCTGGGTCTCCAACGGCGACGGCACCCACAGCCGCGTCTGCGGTAATGACAAAAACCACACGGAAAAGGAAGCCTGCTCCGGCGGCGCTGCCGACTGCACCCACGGCCCCATCTGCGACTTCTGCAAAGCCGAATACGGCAAGCCCGGCGGTCATAACTACACGGCAGAGGTTGCCGAGAATGCCTATTTGAAGGATGCAGCCACCTGCACCGAAGCCGCTGTCTATTACAAGTCCTGCACCGTCTGCGGCGCAAGCTCCGAGGGCACCGAGCATGAAGCCACCTTCTCCCATGGAGACCCTCTGGGCCACGACGAAGTGGTCGATTCCCGTCAGGAACCCACCTGTACCGAAGACGGCCTCACCGAGGGCAAGCATTGCGACCGCTGCAAGTTGGTTCTGGTAGAGCAGACCACCATCCCCGCACTGGGTCACAATGTCAAAAACGGCACCGTGACGAAGGAACCCACCTGCACCGAGGACGGCGAACGGGTCGGCACCTGTGAACGCTGCGGCGCAACCAATATCACCGGCAAGGTGGAAAAGCTGGGGCACCATGAAGTGACTGTCTCCGGCACCGCACCCACCTGTGCCGAAGCCGGCTGGTCGGATGCCATTTCCTGCGACCGCTGCGGCGAGGTGCTGCAGGAGCGTACACCTCTGGCTCCCCTTGGCCATACCGTTGTGGACGATGCCGAAACGGATACTTTGACAAAGGGAATGCACTGCTCTGTCTGCGGCGAGGTGCTCCTGGCGCAGTTCTCCAAGGCAGGCGGACTTTGGACGGACGACGGAAATTACGACGCGGCGCTCTACGCCTCCGAGCCGGGCAACTGGGTCATTTCCGACGCTGCCGATCTGGCGGCCCTCGCAAAGAAGGTCAACGACGGAAACACCTTCGAGGGCTTTACGGTCACGCTGACGGCGGATATTGACCTCAGCGCACACCTTTGGGTTCCCATTGGAAAAGCAGTAACCATGAATACCGAATTGCCCTTCAGCGGCACCTTCCGCGGCGGCCTGCACAGGGTCAGCGGAATGCGGGTCTGCCTGAATGGCGATGCAGAAAGCAAGATCGCTGCAGGCTTGTTCGGAGTGGCGAGCGGTGCAGAGATCACAGACCTGCAGGTGTCCGGTGATGTGCTGTTATCCGGCAAATTCAGGGGATATTACCGGACCGGCGGTCTTGCAGGCTATGTAATCAATTCCACCCTCCGGAATTGCGGCTTTGTCGGCACCGTCTGCTCAGACGCCCAAAATGCGTCGTATATCGTTGTCCACACCGGCGGGCTTGTCGGCGTTGTCGAAGAAGAGTCCACTGTGGAAAACTGTTATGCCATCGCCAATGTGAATACCATGAATCTGAGTAGGGAGGGCACTGCTCATACCGGCGGCCTGTTCGGAAAGGCTGTCAGTAGTGCGACCGCTTCCAATTGCTACGCTGCTGCAGCGGTGACTCTGAAAACCGTTAACATGACGCATTCTTATTGCGGCACCTTTGAAGGCGGAAGGGATAACTATAACCGTGCCACTGCAACCCACTGCTACACACAGCTCGCCAGCGTCGGCGCCAACGGCAACGCGACCGTCCTCACCCGCGAGCAAATGCAGTCCGAAGATGGGCTGGTAGAGCTGCTCAATGCCTTTGTCAGCGAAAACGGGAACGAAGAGAATCGTGGATGGTTCGTCGATCCCGCTGCGAACCAGGGCTATCCCACCTTCGGCGTGACCGTCCGCTTTGAAACGGGCATTGAGGGCGAAAATGCAACCGTGGTGGGTGTCAAGTCCGGCAGCACCGTGACTCCCGCCGATGGGAATATCCCCGGCTACATCTTCCAGGGCTGGTTTGCCGACGAGGGACGCACCACCCCCTTCGACTTCTCCAAGCCCATCACCGCAGACACCACCGTCTACGGTAAATACGCCCCCGGCGTCTTCACCATTACCTACATTCTGAACGGCGGCGAAAACGCAGCCTCCAACCCCACCGAATATGTCTATGGTGTGGGTGCAGAGCTTGCAGATGCCACCCGGGAGAACTACCTGTTCGAGGGCTGGTACACCGATGCTGCCCTCACCCAGCACATCACGGAGATCGGCACGGAGCAGACGGGCAATCTGATCCTCTTTGCCAAGTGGTCCCTCGACCCGAACCATACCCACGCTTACGGCGCCTGCCGCGTGGGCAAAAACGGTCTGCACGAACAGGTCTGCGAGATCTGCGGCAAGGTGGAGCCCTGCACCTACACCACCACGGTCACGGATCCTACCTGTACCAGCTCTGGCTACACCACGCACACCTGTGATGTCTGCGGCAGCAGCTTCGTAGACACCTTCGTGGATGGCGGCCATATCTGGACCTCCGCGGTAACGGAGCCGACCCATACCGAAATGGGCTTCACCACCTACACCTGCTCCCGCTGCAAGGAAAGCTACACCTCCGATTACGTCGCGCCCATCGGTCACAGCTTCGACGACGGCGCCGTGACCAAGGAACCCACCTGCACCGAGGAAGGCGAAATGCTCTACACCTGCTCCTGCGGCGAGACCTACACCGTGCCCATCGCCAAGGTCGACCATGCGCTGGTTGCCACCGTCACGGAACCGACCTGCACCGAGCTGGGCTTCACCACCCATGCCTGCAAGAACTGCGACTATGCGTACACCGATACTTATGTTGCACCCACCGGCCATAACTGGGACGAGGGCAAGGTCGCCTCTGCTCCCACGCTGACGGAGACCGGCATTCTGGTGCAAACCTGTGTCAACTGCGGCGCAACCAAGGAAGCCACCATTCCCATGCTCACCTCCTGCGACGGCGGCAACGGCTGTCCCAGCAAGGCTTATGTGGACGTTCCCGACGAAAGCAACTGGGCACACGTCGGCATCGACTTTGTCTTGAAGGCCGGCTTGTTCTACGGCACCTCCGAAACCACCTTCGACCCCGAGGCTACCATGACCCGTGCCATGCTGGTCACCGTGCTGTACCGTCTGGAGGGCAAGCCGGAGACGAATGCCGAGAATCCCTTCAAGGACATTGCCGACGGCATGTGGTACACCGATGCGGTGGTCTGGGCTGCGGAGAATGGCATTGTCCTCGGTGTGGAGGAGAATATCTTCGACCCGGACGGCAAGATCACCCGTGAACAGATGGCAACCATCCTCTACCGTTACACGAAGTTCAAGGGTCTGCCCCTGAACGACGGTGATTATGCGGAGGAATACCCCGACATCGAAAAGGTCAGCCCCTATGCCGCAGAAGCCATGCGTTGGGCGAATGCGGAAGGTCTGATCAACGGAATGAGAAGCGGCGAAACCGTGACCCTTGCGCCCCAAGGCGACGCCACCCGCGCACAGGTTGCCGCCATCCTCATGCGCTATGTGCAGAATGTGCTGACTAAGTAATACTGATTCCTGATTCAATTCTTTCATCAAGAATCCCGTGTGCTGCTCACACTCGCATCGTGCTAACGCACGCTGCGCCGTCTTGTGCAGAATTTGACGCACCTTCGGTGCTATAAAAAGCTGCTTTTTATCAAATTCTAGTATAAGTCTTTCAAACATTCAAAGCAAAATTGAAACCAGCCGCCCGGCAGCACTGCCGGGCGGCTTTGTCGTGGAGAATCCCCGAATCTGATACTAATTCTTAATAAAAACCTTTGGTTTCTATTAAGAAGGCACCGCTTTTTGTGTTGCCCTTTTGTGGCAAAAGCCACAAAAGCCGTCTCATGTAGTTCTTGACGCGCCTTTGGCGCTATATTACGAAACACGGATTGAAAATCCCTGCGGACGCAACGGATTACGATGGATTTGCTGCAAGAATGAGAATCAGCGAACAGGAGTTTGTTCGAGCTTTTTCCAAATAATAATCTAAAGATACCTTTTAATTTTTCCTCGAACCTTTTAATTATTCCAGAAAAATTAAAAGGTTAGGCAGAGCGGGTTCACTTTTTCCGGCGGTAGCGTTTGCTCGGAAACTCCATAAACGAAAAAAGCGAGGTTGGCAGGTTCTGATGTGAACCCACTAACCTCGCTTTTGGCTTTATACCAAGGGATTTTCATAGGGAATAATTAAAAAGTACGGTAGCAATTTGTATCATTGCTACCGTACCTTTGTGGCTCGTAGCACCGAGAAAGATATCACAGGATTTTTAGGAAAATCCGCTTGTGACAAGGCATTTTCGGACTTTTTTATATTCTTTTTGCCTTCGACCATTGTGGTCGGAGGTCTTTCTTGCTCTTTCCATTGCGAACCGAAAAAGATATCACCTCAAATCGTCAAAGGAGATTCTGCGGTTTGATCGCTCGTCCAGTCCATCCAAGTGAGCTTGCCCACTCACGAGCTTGTCCTCGCTCTTCTTCGTCCTCGCTCCGATGGATTGTTGTCAGAAAATCGATGTAACCACCGACTCCTCCAACATCATCAAAAACAGGAAGTCCGTCTGCTGCAACGCAAACCGGAGCGTGGCCATCCAGAACGGCGCGTATTACAGAACCATCTTGTCCTTCAAGGTCGTTCGCATAATAATCCTGCGTGAGTTCGATCGACACTTCCCAGCCATCGCCGTAGTCATACAGGTAATTGATCCGGTCGCTTTGTGCCTGCATTCGGACGGTCGTAAACGCTGTCAGCTCGCAAAACTGGTCGTATTGTTCATTTTGCCGAAGAGTTCACCCCTGTAAACTTCCACACCCCACACCATAGAAGCCAGCTTGTTTTTGAGACCGGCATCTTCATGGAAATACTGCGCCATATCCTGATCATCCAGACGGCGATCCTTCTCGATAGCGTCCTCAATTGCCCAGGCGTAGTCACGGAGGAAGGAACTGCCCACGGTAAAGGGATCGTCATAACCATCCTCAATGAGCGTTGAATCATGATAATGGATAATTGCCTCAATCATCGAACGCATCCTCCAGACCGGCGAGTATTGCACTTTCCACTTCTTCCTCATCCAGAGTCCTCACTCTGAGGCAGTTACCGTCAAAATAAGTCTCGAACAAGGTATCTTCGGTGATTCCAAGTGCGGCTGCCAGCATAGGCGGCAATGATATCGTAATCTCAGTTTTTATTTCCACTTATTTTTCCTCCTTCTCAATAATCGTATTGGTAATCGAACAGGGTCATTTGCCGGGATTGCTCAAGCAGGAAATGATTATTGATCTCTGCCTGTTTCACCAGATCATAGTTTCCGATCAAGAGTTCCTCAAACATATCACCCGGCTTTGTGGCTTGGCGCATATTGTGAAGACGCTCCTGCACGAAAGAATCGAATCCATAGTGATCCGCCAATTCCCGGATATATGGATCGTTGTTGTAGGTGATGAGGAACTTGCAGGAGCCATGGAATTGCTCATGCACTTCATTCATAAACCCAAACAATTTAGCGTGTTCATCGCTGCCGAAGCTCGACTTCTGATAGTAATCCTCTGTACCCTTGTACGGAGGGTCCAGCAGAATGAACGCATCTTCACCGGCACCGTAGGAAATACAATCCTTGTAGTCCCTGTGCATTATGGTAGCGTTACGAAGCCGAGCGCACGCTGCAATCAGCCTGCCGAATCTCTTGGTCATATCCTTTTTGGTGATGGCGAAGTTCTTCCCGGTGGAAGAGAAACTGAACACCTGATTCTCATAAAAAGCAACAGCGAGATCAAAGTCATTCCACTGCGTGTTCTCTATGATCACCGATG
>URWG01000021.1 GCA_900551495.1 uncultured Eubacteriales bacterium | reverse complement strand
CCGAACTTTTTCGCAGTCTGTCAGCGTGCCGAAAAGGGTTTTTCGACACGCTGGGATTCTTGATGAAATATTTTCATCAAGAATCAGTATTACTTCCCCTCAGCCTTCATTTCTGCCTCGATTTTGGCGCGGATCTCCGCTTCCATGGCAGCTCTTGCGTCCGCCTTGGCTTTCTCCTCCGCCATTTCCGCACGGATACGCGCTTCCATCTGCTCCGCGGTCTCGGCAGCGTCCTCTTCGGGCGCCTGCGGTGCGGAGGCGGCAAGCAGCTCCGCCTTCAGCTTTGCCCGCAGCTCTGCTTCAAGCTGCTTGCGCTCGGTCTGACGGACGCTCTCCTGACGCTTCTTCTCCTCCTCGACGATCTCCTCGGTCTTGCCGCGCTCCTGCTCATACTGGAGCTTGTTCTTGATGTTGTTGTACTCGAACAGCACACGGAAGAACTGGATCAGATGGAACAGGAAGAAGATTGCGACCGGAATGACCACAACGATCAAGAAGCCGGTGCTGGTCTGGAGGTAGTCAAACACCTTGCCCAGTCCGCCGATCTTCTTGCCGCTGAACTGACCGACGACCTCGGATTCGTGGACGGTCAGCGGGTCGTCCATCGTGTTGTTATCGCCGCGTGTCTGGAAGATCAGATAGCCGCCGCCGTCATAGATCGCGGAGATTCTGTGCGTATTGAGCACGCGCTCGCCGTCGATCACGGTCCAGTAGGTGATGATGTCACCGATTTGCAGCGCGGAGGTATCCTTGACCGCAGTGTCAAAGATCAGATCGCCGGGATTCAGCGTCGGGTACATGGAGTCCGTCTGAATCGACAGGATTCGAACGCCGAAAACGCTGGGAACGCCGTTGCCGCTCGTGCTGACATAGCTGGTGTAGGTGCACAGTGCGGCGGCGATGATTGCCAGCACAAGGACCACGTTGATGATCGTATTGGCAATGCGGCGACCCTTGCTCGGCTTCGGGATGAGCTCCTCCTCATTTTCGATTGCCGTCTCGGGCTGTTGATTGATGTTCTTTTTCATGGGTATTCGCTCCCTTCCTGTATTGCTCGTTCACGGTGATTCACCGATTACTACTGTGTTTTGCCTCAGCTCGGAATATCGACCAGACCGGTCTGACCGGAATAATCCGCGGCAAACTGAATATTGGCAATGATCCGCGCATCCTCGATCAGGTTGGTGCAGTCGGCATCCTGCCCCTCCAGCCAAATGTAGAGGTCGATCGCGTAAATTTCATCGGGCAGGATCGTAAACAGCCGAAGCTCTCTGTCAAACCTTCCGAGCCGCTTGATCGTCACATTGGAAAGCACGGGGTTTGCCTCCGTCCATGTGGAGGCGGTCTGCCGGATTAAGCGTTCGGAAGCCGTCAGCAGCGGCGTTCCGTCAATGCTCGGCGTTGCAAGCTCGCCGCTTGCCGAGCCGATGTGGTTATCATAATTCGGTTCGTAGATATAGAATGTACCGTTGTCCTCAGACGCTCCGCTGCTTGGGTCGATTTTTCGGACGCGCAGACCGATCCGAATCGCGGTTTCCGCGCCCATGCCGCCGTTATAGTGGACAAGCTGATCGCGGCTCCATACGGGCGTGCCGATAACATAGGTGCCGGCGCCGTCCGTTCCGTCGTTGACCTCTACCGCCTCCGCCAGCGAGACAGCCGCCGCAGCATCCGTCTTGGCGTAAAACGTGCCCTTGACATAGTAGGCGGCATCATCGCTTCGGTTGGCGTTTCTTTCGTCGGTCAGGGCGGAATAGCTTCCGAGCAGACGTCCGTCGCTGCCGTAATCGGCGGTCAGGAGGGTCTGCCGCGCCTCCGACCATGTAGCGGGCTTCAGCTCCGTATTGTCGCCGACAATTTTAGAGAAGTCAAGGATCTCGTCCCATTCCTCCTCCGGCGCGTTATAGGCAGCGGCGAGCTTCAAGCCCGACTGACCGGAGATGTATACCTCCATATCGCTGACACGCGGCGTTCGGCTGAGGGAAAACCAAGTGTAGCTGGAAACGACCAAAAGCGTCAAAAGCGCAAGCAGCAGGAGGATATAAAGGAACGTCCGTTGGTTCTTTTTCAGGTGTTCCAATCTCAAAGCAATAATCCTTTCTGCCGAAGAAAATGTTGCTCAATCAAGAGGCGTCCTGCCTCCACATAAAAAGTCAATTCGGTCCGTTGGCTTCTTCTGTCGGGGTGGGACAAGCTCTCTGTCATTCGTTTTATTTTCGCCCGTCCCCGCCCCGATTTCTCGGGGCGGGGTTGAGCAAAAACGAAATCAGGGTTTGGATGTAAGGGTAATTGCGTTCGTAAAGTTGGAAGCGGTAAGGCGCGTATATCTCGTGCCGTTGGTCGAATAGTAGAATTCGCCGTCGCTGCCTTGGTAGATCGTATAGCCGTCCTTGACCGTACCGGTCAGCTCACCCAAAGTGTAGCTCTCGCCGGCAGCAGCCTTCTGCGTATAGGTGACCGCCGGAGTGTCCTTACTCGGCGTGCCGCCGTTCTGACGGACGTTGGTGTTCTCCATGGGCTTCAGCGTCGCATCGGAGCTGAACTGCAGATTGAGCTTGCCGCTCATGGACTCCGCAGCATTCGCGACCATGGTGTTATCCACGATGTCGCCGTCAATGTAAACGATCGCAGTCACCTTTTTCGCCACGTTTTGGTCAAGAGCGGTGATCGCGGAATTCTTAGCCTTCGCTTCACCGACCGTGAAAACGCCGTTTTCATAGGTGTAGTTGCACAGCAGCAGGTCAGCCTTGATGCCCGCGCCGCCGTCAGCGCCGTCATCAAGGACAGTGCCGTTCGCGTCGATGACCTTGCCGCCGGTGTAGGTGGTAATTCCGGAATTCTCATCCAGCGTGCCGGTAATATCCAGCTTTGCAACGCCGAGAACGCCATACCTCGAAGCATCGGCATCCGTCGGCGAGACAAACACCACGCGGATGGCGCTCATCAGTGCGCGGACCTCGTCCACGGAGAAGGTTCTGACATTGTTCGAGGTGAACTGCATATAGGAGCCGCCGCCCTGTGTGTTGGACACAGTCGCATCGGAGTAAACTCTCTGCGCGGCATCCGTCTGAAGCAGCAGATTGCTGGAGGGCGCATTGGTGCGGAAGCCGAAGTCCAGCGCATAGCCGTAGGTATCGGCAAGGACCGTCTTCGTGCCTTCGCCGCCGACCGTTTCCTCGGGAGCTGCACCGTAGACGAGTCCCGGGATGATGAGGGGGTTGTCGTGTCCGATCGTCTTGATGACGACGTTTGCCGTGACTGTCATGCCGTTGTAATTCACGGTCACCTTAAAGCCGGAGGCAGTAAAGTCGCCGATCAGCTTTGCAAGATCGGCATAGATACCCGCACCGTCCTCCATTTCCATAACGACCGTCATGCCCGCAGCGGTGATATTGTCGATCAGCGTCTGCATATCTTTTCTTGAGGGGTTCTTCACACCCGCAACGGTCGTATGGTCCTTCTGAATAAGGTTGTCAATGACAGGGGTGATCTCGTTATAGGTATAGGATTCCTTGTTCTCGTTAACCAGTGCATCGACCTTGCCCTTTGCGTCGAGGATTACCGTATTGTTGGCTTCCCACCGAGTCTTGGCAGCGTCAAAGCCGCCCGGCAGCACGACGTTCTCGGTTGAGGCAACCGTGCTCGGCGTTGCGGTCGCGCAGGCGTTCACAAGCGCCGTGACCTGCTCGTCGGTCAGCTCGGTCGTTTGGTTCGTGCTCAGGGAGTTTGCAAGCACGGCGGAGACGATTGCCTTGCCTGCGTCGGTATTCGCCTGATCCAGCGCGTTGATCATGGTCTGCAGTGCCTTGACCTCATCAAGCGTATAGGTATCGGAGCCGTTGTCGGTAACCGCATGACGAACAACAATGTTCGCCAGCGTCTGACCGTTGGCAACCAGGGAGTTAACCGCGGTATTCTTCGCGGAGGAAACATAGCTCGCCACCGCAGCCTTCGCCGTGCGGTACGCGCTGAGCCGCTGCGTCACGCCGGAACTGGTGCCGATGGCACGGACGCCGGCATGGGCTGCCAAATCCTTATAGACCCAGCTGTGGTTCTCATAGGCGCCGGAGTAGGTTGCCGTATTGACCTCGATCACGCGGCCGTCCGTGCCATAGGAGGGAGCGTGGAGGACGGTACCGTCCAGCGCTTCCGCACTGGTAAGATTCAGGCGGGCAGGCAGAAGCACGATGTCGTCCAAGCCGTAGGAGGCATCACTCAGATCGACGAGGTTGCCCCACGTCTCGTTGGCTTCCGTCAGATTCTTGACTGCGGAGGAATCGCCGACCTTGGAAATCACGCCGAGATCGTCCGCAGTGCTTTGAAAGCTGTCCTTGTTCAGCAGCATCATTTCGAGGTTGCCGTTTGCGCCGACGTTCGTCGTAATACCGGTGACTTCCGGCGCCGTTGACAGGGTAAACCACGCATAGGTTGTCGAAACCATCAGGATCGTTGCAACCAAAAGCATTACGATGGCGGCTGTCAGCTTCGAACGAATTCCGGCAGGCATATTGACTTTCCGTTTTTCAGCGGTTTTCGTCATTGTTTTTTCTCCTTTCGGGATAGTTTTTTATTTCCCTCCGAGCGCGGAGGGGTTCGACCCGCGTCGGGTCAGCCGCCGGTTAAGGCGCAGTGTTTTCGGTGGCTGCCACGCCCTTGAGCGGGGTATTGACCGCCGGATTCAGCGAAACGTCGGTTGCGAATTGCAGATTCATCGTGCCGACCATGGATTGCAGCTCGGTCGCCGCAACGTCGGCGTTCGTGATCTGCGAGCCGTCCAGCCAAACAACAGCGCTGATCTGCTTCGCGGCGTTCTTCTGCATCTCCGCCAGCAGGACGGCAGCGTCGCCCTCAAGCTTCTCGTTCTTGTCATTATACAGATAGATGGGCGCCTTATTGCCGGTCATCGCGGTCGTGTCAAGCTTCGCGTTACCGAGAATGACGGGCGTGCCATTATTTACGCCGTAATCCTGCACAAAGGTGATACGGATCGCCTCCATCAGCTTCTGCACACGCTCCGTCGCAAGGTCCTTCGAAATCGTGGTGAACTCCATGTAGGAGCCGCCGCCGAGGGTTTCGGTATTCGCGGCATCGGTGTAGATACGCTGCGTCGCCGCCGTCTGGAGCAGGAGCTTGCCGGCAGTGCCGTCTTCCTTCGCGGTGTTCAGACGGAACGCGAGGTCAATCACATAGCCGTAAGTGCCGGACTGCTTGCCGTCAACGATCTCGGCAATGGCGCGGACGCCCTTGTCGGTCCCGATGAAGGTCTGCGACTTCGCATCCAAGGAATGGAGTTTAATGTCCTCGGCGGACGTCTTCTCGATTCTGCCGTCGCTGCCGAATACGGGGACGGTCAGGGGCTTGGTCGGATCGAACTTACCGTCCGTCAGGTTCATCGCCGCAGGGTTGAGGTTGATGGAAGCCAGACCGTAGCTCGGGTCGCTCAGCGTTACAAGGTTGCCCCATGTCTTGTTTGCCTCAACAACGTCAACCGTACCGCCGCCCACGGTGGAGCTGAAGCCGTTCTTGATGCTGCCGAGCAGACCGTCTTCGGGCATCAGTGCGATTTCCAAGCTGCCGTTGCCGGCAACCGTCGTCGTGATGTTCTTCACCTCCGGCGCAGTCGAGAGCGTGAACCATGCGTAGGTCGTGGAGATCATCAGGATCAGGGAAACCAACAGCATGGCAACAGCCGCCATCATCTTGCTCCGAATTTTGGAGGGCATCTTGACTTTTCGTTTCGTTTTTGCCATTTTTGTACTCCTTTCGAGAGTGATTTTGTCGCGTGTTTTCCTCCCGCCGGAGGTTGTTTCTATATACAGCGGCAGAGACGAGCAACGCGGTTTTTCGCCGCCTGCCGCAAATATATACTTCGGCTCATTCCCAAAGGGAATCCCACCACTTTGCGATTGCGGATTTTTCCTCCTCCGCTTCGCTGACGAGGCTGAAATTCATCTCCACGCCGAGGTGCCCGCCGATGGCATCATCCGTCGTCTCGGGGTCGTCGCCCTCCAGCCACAGGACGACGGTGTATTTGTGCGTATCGTGCGGCGCGACCTGCTCCTGCTGTCCCTCGGTGATACGCTTGTTCGAGAGGAAGCGGTCGGGGACGACGCGCCAATATTCCGCGCTGCCGACCGACTTGACCAAGCGGAACTGGTCGCTGCTCGGCGCCAGCTCACGCAGCGGAAGCGTCAGGTAGCCGCGGCTGTTATCCGAGAGAGGGGGCAGCGCCTCCTCCCCGCCGGTTATATTGCTTGCCTTCGCGTAAAATCGCGGCACGCCGTCCTCAAACACCAGCGCCCAAACGCAATCGGACAGATTCTGCGTTTCGGAATTGATGTCAAGGCTCCAGGTATAGCCGACGGTGCTCTCGCCCTCGTTGCGGATATAATATGTATAGGCGAAATACTGTGCGTTGTGCAGTCCGTCGATCTCGTCAAGATCGGTCGGAAGCTGGTTAATCGAGATACACGGCACGCCCTCCGCAGGTGTGGCGAAAAGCTGTGTCGTCGGGTTTTCGAAGCCGACGGTGTCGGAAAGCGAAAAGCCCTCGCGGAACAGTCCGTCCGAAAGACTGACGGTAAAGTGTCCGCGCATTTTTTGGACGGTGGAAAAGAGGAACAGAACCCCGAGCAGCGCCGCAAGCGCACCGAGCAGTGCGCCGAGCCAATGCCGCCCGAGCCACAGCAGCAGCGCGGGACGCCGTTTGTCGAAATACAGCCCGAGACTGCCCGCGGTCAGCTCAAATTCGCGCCTTGAGCGGATGCCGCGTGCCTTCATTTCCCTGCGCAGCTTCTTCCTGCCGATCCT
Source organism: uncultured Eubacteriales bacterium (assembly GCA_900551495.1). Taxonomy (GTDB): domain Bacteria; phylum Bacillota; class Clostridia; order Oscillospirales; family Oscillospiraceae; genus JAZOXB01. Next base: position 11,326 of record URWG01000021.1, on the reverse strand, counting down.
GATCGCCCGAACCTCCTCACGCGACAGGACAACTCCGGCGCGGCGGCGCTTGAACAGGCGGCGCTGCTTTCGTTCCGCGCCGATGTGCTTGTCCTCGGCAGCCAAGCCGACGTCCTCCTGCCGACGTTTGGGCTTCGGCGGCGTTTGGGCTTCCTTGACCGTCTCTTTCTTTACTTCCTCCGGAATCAGGTCATATGGTGTTGGCAATCAGCCGCCCCCCTTTCCGCTGCTTGCGCTCAGCCGTTTTCCCGCTCGCGTAGCAGAGACTCTCGAATGATCTCGTCCTCCGTCTCCTCCCTGCCGAAGATCGGTCCGGAAATATGCCGAACGTCGTGGGCAGCCAGCCATTGCAGCGTTTGCGTCGAATCGACACCGGCGGCATACGCCCGAATCCCCATCGCGGGCAGACCGGAGAGCAGCGCCTCGTAGTCCGCCGAGCCGTAGCACGACGGGGCAAGGCGGAGATGCGTAAAGCCAAGCTCGCGCACCCTTGCCAGCGGGAGCGTTTCCTCGCTCCAGTCGTCCAGCATCAGCACAATACCGTTTTTCAGATAGCGCGTGATAATTTCCAGAACGCTCTTGCCCGCCGAGGCGACAAGTGCGGTGGGAATCGTTAAGATCAAGCCGCTGCGCTCCACGGGCTGGTCCTCAAAGAGCTTGTTCAGCCGCTGCAAATGGCTCTGTGTGCCGTAAAAGCCCGAGAGCATATTCAGCACGACGCCCTCGACCGCAAGCCCGCACGTCTTGATACGCAGCAGAGCATCGGTCGCCTCGTAGAGCAGGTAGAACGCGACCTCCGCCGTCAGATCGGTGCGCTTGAGCAGCTCCGACACATCGGCAGCGCCCTCCGTTTCGCCGCTGCGTCCGACGATCCCGCCGAACCAGCTCGTCGCTTCATAGGCGCAGGTCTTTTGCGTGCCGTCCACGATCGGACGGAAATGCAGCCCGAGCGGGCGCTCTCTGCGCTTTTCCACCAGCGGAATGGTCTGCGGGATGGTCAGCGTGTAATGAATGTACTGGTTATAGACCTCGCGGCACTTTTCCTTTGCCCGCTTCAGCACCTCGATCAGTGCCGGAGCGAACGCCGCACCGGACTGCGCCTCCAGCGCCGTGAACGCCTCATCAAAGGGGTTCTCCGAGCGGGTCTCGGCACTCAGGCGGTCCAGCTCCTTGGCAAGCCCGACGATCTGCGCGATCGGACTGATATCACCGCCGGACACACCGTTAGGGTAGCCGCTGCCGTCGTAGCGCTCCATGTGCTGACCGCAGGACTCGCGGATCATCAGCCAAGGAATATTGTCCGTCGGCGTCTCGGTATCCAGCGAACCGCGGCGGCGCTCCTTGGCGCGGAGGCTCTTCTCCTGCAATCGTGCGGCAAGGCGGCGACCGTCGGAGGTATATTTCCGATAGACCGCTACCTCCTCCTGCGTGAAGTCCTTCTGCAAAATCTGATATTCCTGCGGAACAAGCGCCTTACCGATCTGATGGTAAAAGCCGCATTTATAGGCAAGCTCGGCGTACTTTCCCTTGACCCGCTCGGGGTAGGCGCGATACGCCTCGCCGCTGCCGAAGGAAAGCTCGCACGCCTGTACATACAGCGCCTGCGTATACGCCGCGACGCGCACGGACTGCTGCCGAATGACCGGCGCCAGCCCACGGAACGCCTCGTCCCAAGTGTCGTATTCCTTCCGTTTCCAGCTCGTCTTGTCCAAAAGTATGTCCTCCCTTTCTCACCTGTTGTCCGCGCAGCTCCGTCAGTCGTCGTCGCTGATCTCGTAGTCAACAAGCGGGGTGGTGTCCCTTGTATTTCTTCTGCGCTTCACCGCGTAGATCACACCGACCGCGATCAGCACGACATTCAGACCGACGCTGACCCAAAGCAGGACGGTAAAGGTCGTGTGCCGCTGCATATTGCAGTACGGCGTTGTCGGCTCCACCGGGACCTCAACGGTAATCTCGGTCGGGACCTCCACGGGGACCTCGACCGTCTCAACGATCCCCGCAAGCTCTCCGTGCACCGCTTCAAGCGCCTGTGTCAACGCATCGGCAGCGGCGTCAATATCCTCCTGACTGCCGCTCGTCAGCATGGCGCGGGCAGCCTCCTGCGCAGCAATAAGCGCGGTCAGGCGCTCGTTCAGCGCGTTTTCCTCCAAGAAGGCATCGGTGCTGTCCAGCGCCTCGTGAAGCTTCGTAAAATCCAACGGCTGCAGGGCGGCAATCGCATTCGCCAGCGCGTTTGCTCCCGCGTTGACGGTGTTCTGATCGCGGCTGTCGGTAAGGTGGCGCGCCGTATCCAGCGCGTTTTGAAGGGCAGCCCAGGATTCACTCGTATAGGCAGCCTTGTCCAAGCTCTCGGCGATCCCGATCTGATAAAGCAGCTCGGAATAGCTCGGCGAGCCGTCGGACGGTGCAGGCTTGTCCGCCCCCGTGGGCTTGACCTGCTCGGTCGGCGCGGTGGGCTTCGGTGTCTCGGTAGGCTGCGGAGCCTCCGTCGGCGTGATCGGTGCGCTCTCGACCGTCACCGTCTCCGACCGGGAGACGCCGACCTGCTCGCCCGCGGTATTATAGACATACCGGGCGTTCGACGTTGAGATCACGCAGCTCTCGCCGACCTTGGCATCGGAGCGGATGGTCGCCGTGATGTAGACACAGACAGTGGTCTGCTCCGTGCCGTTGCAGGAAAAGCTGTCGCGTGCATAAGCACCCGCAAGATTGCCGGAAACGGAGACGGCGGAAAACAGGTCGGGGTTGGAATAGGTGATCCCGCCGCTTGCGCCGTAGGCATCCGAGAACGCAAAGAGGACCGTTACGGTCTCGTCGGGCGTTCCGGAGGCAGCGGCGGCAGGCAGACACAGCAGCCCCGCCAGCAGACCGAGCAGCAGCACTGCGGTCAGAAGCATTGTCGCTTTTTTCATGATCGACGTTCTCTCCTTTGTTCCGCACAGCCGTATACGGCGCACCGTCGGCTGGTAAAAGCAGAATCTCCGTTATTTTCCGTCGTAAATAACATGCTAAGTAAAATGTCATTTTATTAGTTAAATTCTATAAACGTAGAGTATCCCACAATCATCATTATTGTAACAGGTTTTGCTTGATTTTTCAACCCTATTTTACACATTTCGACGAAGGTCTAATAAATTACGGGCGGGCGCGAATATATATAATATGTACTTATTAGCATCGTAATATTTCCGCAAAAAATAGGTCAGACGGACCAACGCCGCCTGACCTTAAAATCGCTGTCAATTTATGTCGTAAGATTGATAAACCGCATCAAAATGGCGGCAGCCTCGGCACGGGTCGCGTTATCCTTCGGCGCGTAGCCCTTCTCGCTGCCTTGGATCAAGCCGATGGAAACAGCCCACGACATGGCGTCCCTCGCCCACGCGGAGGCACCCGTCTCAACGTAAGCCGTTTTCGGGCTTCCCGACCTACGGTACAGCATGGCAACCATCTGCTCGCGCGTGATCGGGTCGTCGGGAGCAAAGACGGTCTTGCTGTAGCCGGTCACGACGCCCGCGCCCGCTGCCCATCTGACCGCCTCGGAGAACCAAGTGCCGCTCGGAACGTCGCCGAAGCTGTGCGTCCCGACGGGTGTGGGCTTACCCTCCATGCGGTGAATGACCGTCACGAGCATTCCGCGCGTCATTGTCCCCTTTTGGTCAAAGCGATCGGCACCCACGCCGTTAAACAGCTTGCGGGACGAGACAAAGCTGATCGCGCCGCTTGCCCAGCCGTTCGCGTCCTTATAGTGCTGCGCGTTGTCAATGACCTTGAGGGTCATGCTGCCGGTAATCTCGGCAACAATGCCGCTTTTCGTCATCGGCGTCATCGGGAGAACGCTTTCGCTCCCGTCGGCAGCCACGCGGACAACGACGCTGCTCTCCGAAAGCTGCGCAAGCGGAAGCTCCGCGGCAGCGCTGTCAACCTCCGCACGCAGGATAAAGCGAATCGGCGTTCCCTTCGGAACGGTCAGCGGGAGCTTCACGGGGTCGGAGGTAATCTTATTCAAAATCACCGTGATCGAGCCGTCCGCATTGTAAATGACCTCGATCGGCGGCAGATCCTTTGAGATCGTCAGCGTCGCCTCGGTGTAGCTCTCCGAGAGGGCAAGGTTTTCGCTTGCCGTCACCCGTGCGCGGACCGGATAAGTGCCGAGCTGTGTCGGCGGCTCCGTCGTCCAAGCGTCGTTCACGAAGTACTCCACTGTGCTCTTTGCTGTCGGGTCCTTCGGCGAGACTGTCACCGTGACCGGCGAAAGCCGCTCGATCGTCTGGTTAAGACTGCCGAGCGCAAGCGTGCAGTCGGCGCACTTCGCAATTTCAAATCTGACGGCAGCCGTCGCGCCCGCCTTAGTCACGGTCGCGGTCGCAGTACCCGCGCTGACATTGTTCGCATAGGTCACGGTCAGCTCGCCGCCGAGCCAGCCATCGGAATATGTGACCGCCGCCGTGCCGACCGCCTCGCCGCTGTACACCGCGTCGGCTGCGGTCAGAGTCGCGGTCGCGGTATGGTCGCCGCGCGAGCAGACCTCGGTCATCACCGCGCCCTCCGCCGTATAGCGCAGGTCGTGCCCCGTCGCGGGGATCGTCAGGCTGTCCTTGGAGATTTCCCGTGCTCCGGCGGCATCGGCAAAGTATTTATCGCAAAGCTCGCAGTAATAATACGCGGAATTTCCGTTCTCGGTGCAGGATACCTTTTTCTCCGCGACATACGTCATAACGTGGTTGTGCGTCACATAACGCAGGGAGAAGTCCAGCGTCCTCACATAGACCTCCGCGCCCTCCTTGCTGCCGTTTGCCTCGTAGGTCTTTACGCTCCACGGTCCGTTTTCATAGGAGGGATAGGTCGTTGCGGGGGCGGACTGCTCGCCGAGGCGAACGCTCTCCACCGTGCCGTCGATATTGCCCGCAAAGGTGCCGTTGTTCGTCAGGACGGCGCCCTTTGCGATCGCTAAAACAGCGGGACTGCGGTCGGCGGGATATGCCGTGCCGTCGCTGTAATATTTTCGGTCGTCGAATTTATCATAGAAAGCAAGAATATGCTTTTGCGTGATCTCTACGGACGCGCCCCGATACACCCGCATCGTCGCCCCGGGCAGGAACTTGAAGTCGTTGCAAATGCGGTACTCGCCGCCGCGTAGTTCAAAGTCAATATCGCCGTCGATGGGGTAGACGAAGTAATTCATGCCGGTGGAGAGCGTAATCCCGAGAAGCTTCAGTGTGCTGGAGGCAAAGTCTGCGCCGCCGTCAATGCTCCACTTCTCTCTGCCGTTAAGGTAGGTCTTGGTCAGGATCGCGCCGTCCCTCGGACGGAGCAAGCCGTTGCTCTTGTCAAACTGCGGGAAGCGGGTGTAGCGGTAGCGGGTGCCCGCAAAAAGCTTCACGAGAGCGGTATAGGTCGCCCCGCTGTGAACGATCAGCTTGCTTTCAATATTGTGCAGGTCATATTCGTTCATCGGGTAGGCATACGGGACGGTCTGGATTGCCTTGTTCGCGCTGCGCCAATGGCGGACGACATAGAGGTCGCCGACCGTCGCGCCGTCGTTTGCGGTGATCGTGCCGCTGCCGCGGATATAGCCGAAGCTTTCCAGCGTGCCGTTCACGATAATCGTGCCCTCCAGCCCGAGCTCACCGTAGCCGCCGGTGACATCCTGCTCCACATACTCATCGACAGGGCGACCCGTCACCGCATTGACCATCAGGGTACCGTTCACGGTCAGTGTAACTCCCTGCGGCACGGTCAGCAGGCGGTAGCGGTAGGCGTTCGGACCGACACCGGTGTTCCCCGCCGTGTCCGTTCCGTCCTGATTGAAGCGGATGATACCGCCGTTGCCGTCGTCGCGGTCAATGTAGCCGACATCGCTTTCGACACAGGGGATCAGCAGCGTCACGCCCTCGGGAACGGTCAGGTCCTCCGTAAGGGTAATGTCCGCCTCCACGCGGACCGTGTCGCCGCTCTTTGCCTCCCGCAGCGCCTCCGCCAGCGCCGCAGCGCTTGCGGCACCGATGCTTGCGCCTCTTTCAGCTTCCTTCGCAAAGGCAGCCGCAGGCAGCAGTCCCGCCGCCGTCACAAGCACCAAAAGCGCTGCCAGTACCCGAAGTATCCAATGCTTCATATCATTTCCTCCCTATCTTGTCGGCAGTGAAGCCACGGACTGCCGTTTCAGCCCGCCAAAATCTCGCCCTTGATTACGCCCTCTATCTGCTGCAGGGTCCGCAGAAGCGTCTCGGCGCTCTGCTCCATGGCAAGCGTCTCCGCAGAGATCGTCACCGAAGCGCAGCCGCCGGTCGGAATGGTCTGATTGATCGTGAGTATATTTGCGCCGAATTGGGCAAAAATGGATAGTATCGAAGACAGCAGACCCGTCGTGTCCCGCAGAATAAAATGGAACGTCAAAATCCGTCCCGCCATCAGGTTCTGAAACGGCGAAATTGCATCACGGTACTTATAAAACGCGCTGCGGCTGATCCCCGTCGCACGCGTTGCCTCGCCGACAGTCCTCGCCTCACCCGTTTCGAGCATCCATTTTGCCTCCGCGACCTTCAGAAAGACCTCCGGAAGTGCCGTTGCCTCAACGATATAGTATTTGGGGAGCTGCTTCATGTTGTCCGCCTCCTGTGCGCGATTTGTACGCATTTGTTCTTCTTTCAGGCACATTCTACCACATAACGGCAAGCTTTGCAAGCCGGGAAAGGTCGTCCGTATGAAAAAAATTCGGAAGCTCCTGCTCTATGCGTTGGGCGGGATCCTCGGCGTTTGGCTGACGGCAAAACTCCTGCTTCCCATCGGTCTGCCGTTTTTGCTGGGCTGGGGCATCTCGCGGCTCTCGCTGCCTTTGGAGCGGCAACTGAAAAAGCGCCTTCCGTTCGCCTCGTTTTTGTCCGTTACCGCCGTTGCCGCAGCGATCGGCGGTATCGTTTGGCTCTTGGGTCGGGGGCTGTTCGTCGGGCTGGAACGGCTTGGCGAACGGCTGCCCGCGCTTCTGACCTCACTGTCGGAGCCGATGCGCGGACTGGAGGCCTCCCTCCTGCGCTTGGTGGGACGGCTGCCCGACGGGTTATCTGCGCCCGCGGTGCAGTGGCTCGACCGATTATTTGCCGGCAGCAGCGTAATCGCGGGGAGGCTCTCGGATTGGGTGCTGTCGCTCGCGGGAAGAATTTTGATGAGCGTGCCGGACATCCTGCTGTTCACGCTGACGCTGCTGCTGTCGGCGTACCTGTTTTCCTCGGAGCGTGGAAAGCTGCAAGCCTTTCTTGACCGCCACATACCGGAGCACTGGCGGGTGCGCGGGCGAAATATCCTCAAAAAGCTGCGGACGGCGCTGGGAGCCTACCTCAAAACGCAGCTTCGCCTCTCGCTGGTCATACTGGGTCTGACAGCGGCGGGACTGCTGATTCTCGGTCTCCGCAACGCCCTGCCGACTGCGCTGCTGATCGCGGCGGTCGATGCGCTTCCGGTGTTCGGCGCGGGCACGGTGCTGATTCCGTGGGGCGTGATCTCGTTCCTGCGCGGAAATACCGTGCTCGGGGTCGGGCTGCTGGTGCTCTACGCGCTGTGCTCGGTCAGTCGGGCGTTTTTGGAGCCGCGCTTTCTCGGCAAGCAGATCGGTCTGAATCCGCTTGTAACCCTTGCCGCTCTCTATGCCGGGTATCGGCTGTTCGGTATTCTCGGAATGATCCTGCTTCCCTTCGCCGTCATCCTCCTGAAGCAGCTCTACGAATTGATTGAATCCGCTTAGAGCAGCGAGGCAATCGTCTCCAACGCCTTGGGAACAAGCGCTGTATCGAGGCAGGCATAGTTCAGAACCATGCTGCCCGTGTTGCCGCCCTGCGCCCGATAATCGCTCAGAAAGCGCACGGCAAGTCCCGCCTCCGCCGCCCGTTTTTTCAGCAGCGCGTCCGAGTGCTCGGTCTGCAAATGCAGCAGGAAATGCGCCCCCGCATTTTCCTCCAGCACGCGGCAGCGCCCGTGCAGCGGACTGTCCTCCACCATGGAGAGCAGGGCGGCGCGTTTTTCGCGATAGCGCTTGCGCAGACGGTTGAGGTGGCGCTCGTAGTCGCCCGACGAAATAAAGCGGGCAAGCGTGTACTGTTCAAAGGTCGGCACAGCGCAGGAGTAAAAGCTCAGCCGCTCGCGCAGACGCGTCAAAAGCTGCGGCGGCAGACAGACATAGGCGATACGCAGCGACGGCGCGATGGTTTGCGAGAAGGTACTCAGATACAGCACCCGCTGCCGCGTGTCAAGCGAAAACAGCGGCGGCAGAGGCTTCCCCGAATGGCGCAGCTCACTGTCGTAATCGTCCTCAAGAATATACCGCTCCGCCTGCGCATACGCCCACATCAGCAGCTCCCCGCGGCGGCGGGCAGGCATGACGATACCGGTCGGGAAATGGTGCGCGGGCGAAATGTGCGCGATCTGCGCCCCGCTGTTCTCCAACGCGCGGACGCTCATCCCCTCGCCGTCGAGCGGGATGTGCGCGACGGAAACATCGTTTGCCCGATAGATGCCCGTAATCTTGGGGTACCCGGGGTCCTCCACAGCGTAGCGGCTGCACCATCAAGCCGTAAAGGTACTCGTTGCCCGCGCCGACGACGATCTGCTCCGCCGAGACGCGCAGCCCGCGCACATGGTAAAGGTGCTCCGCGATTGCCTCCCGCAGCTCCGTCGCACCGCGAAAATCGACCGGATGCAGCAGCGCCGCGCCGCGCTCGGAGATCACGGTGCGCATTGTCCGCGCCCAGACGGAAAACGGAAACGGCACATCCTCTCCCCCGCCGCCGCTCAGATCGAGCAGCGGTTTTTCCTCCCGCACCGCGGCAAGCAGCAGCTCCGAGCGCTCCGATGGCAGGGGCGCCGTGCCGATCGCGCAGACAAACACGCCGCTGCGCTCCTTTGACTCGGCGTAGCCCTCGGCAATGAGCTGCGCATAAGCGCTCTCCACCGTAACGGTGCTCACGCCGAGGTTGGCGGCAAGCGTCCGACGGGAGGGCAGCCGCGTTCCCGCCGCAAGCCGTCCCGCGCGGATGTCCTCGCGGATCAGCTCGTATAACGCGGCATACAGGCTCTTGCCGCTCCCCTTTTCCAGTGTGTAGGTCAGCATTTTTGTTCTCCTTGACTGGTATTATCAAAATATATCGTTTTGGCTCTTTTCATCATACCAATTTGGAGTATAATCGCTTTATTCCGAAAAAGCAAGGGAGAAAACGAAATGAAACGACAATTTACCCTGAAAAAAATGGTGCTGACGGCGCTGTTTACCGCTTTGACCTGCGTCGCCACCATGCTCATTCAGATTCAAATGCCCGCAACACAGGGCTATGTCAATATCGGCGACTGCTTCGTGCTGCTCGGCGCATGGGTGCTCGGACCGTGGTTCGGCGCATTCGCGGGCGGTGTCGGCTCGGCACTGGCGGATTTTTTGGCAGGATATATGCACTATGTCCCCGGGACGCTGCTCATCAAGGCGCTGATGGCTGTGCTCGCCGCGCTGCTGTATCGGCAGCTCGGGAAAAAGCACCGTTATCTCGGCGAGATCGTCGGCGGCGCGGCGGCGGAGCTTTGGATGGTGCTCGGCTACTTTGCCTACGCTTGGCTGATCCTCGGCAAGGGGCTTGCCGCAGCAACGAGCATCCCGGGAAATCTTTTGCAGGGGGCAATCGGGCTTGTCGCGGCGGTCGCGCTTGCCGCGGCTCTGCGGGAGAGCAATACGTTGGAGAAGGTGAATGTCAATGGATGAACTGAAGCAACAAGCGACGCAGGCTGCGCTCGCATTGGTGGAAAAGGCAAAGCTGAAGCCCGGGCAGATCGCCGTCGTCGGCTGCTCGACGAGCGAGATCTGCGGCAGCCGTATCGGCTCGGACTCCCGTCCCGAGGTGGCAAAGGTCGTATTTGAGGCAATTCACGCCGTGTTTTCCGAGCACGGGGTCTATCTTGCCGCGCAGTGCTGCGAGCATCTGAACCGCGCCATCATCATCGAGCGGGCAGCGCTCCCGAACGCGGAGCCGGTCAACGTCGTCCCGCAGCCCAAGGCGGGCGGTTCGTTCGCCACCGCCGCCTATCATGCCTTCCGTGACCCCATCGCCGTAGAATCCATCCGCGCCGACGCGGGCATGGACATCGGCGGTACACTCATCGGAATGCACCTGAAGCAGGTCGCCGTTCCGCTGCGTCTCGGCATCGATCATATCGGCAGCGCGATCCTGCTTGCCGCCCGTGTCCGTCCGAAGTTCATCGGCGGCATCCGCGCAATCTACGACGAAGCGCTGCTGTAAAACCGAAGCGCCGCGGGATTTCCCTGCGGCGCTGCAGACTGTCAAAAAAGTCCGTAATCGTCAAAATCGGTTAACAATTTTGGGGTTTTGTTCTCTGCGTTTTGATTTGCAAAAACGGAGAATTCCGAACTTTATAGTCAAAAACAGGCTTGCTTCGCAAGGATTTTGACTTACTGCGCAACTCACGCCCTACCGTACCTATGTACGCCGACGGGTGTGAGTTGCTTGTCTTCCGAACTTTTTCGCAGTCTGTCAGCGTGCCGAAAAGGGTTTTTCGACACGCTGAAGCGCCGCGGGATTTCCCCGCGGCGCTGTTTGGTTTGTCTGTTTTGCACAGCGGAGAGCTTTCTACACGTCGCTTTTTCGGTTTTAATCTAAGAAATCGAAGCGCCGCTCTTGCTTTCTCCGCACTTTATGCTATAATATGGGCGAAAATTTAAGGAAGGCGGAAGATTCTTCCCGCCCTCCCGATATAAAGGAGTGTTCATTATGCCACTGGTAACTACTACCGAAATGTTCAAGAATGCGTATGCGGGCGGCTATGCCATCGGCGCATTCAACGTCAACAACATGGAGATCGTTCAGGGCATCACCGAGGCCTGCAACGAGGTCAAGGCTCCCGTCATTCTTCAGGTTTCCAAGGGCGCGCGCGCCTATGCGAACCACACCTATCTCGTGAAGCTGGTCGAAGCGGCTGTCATCGAGAACCCCGACATTCCCATCGCGCTGCATCTGGACCACGGTCCCGATTTTGAGACCTGCAAGAGCTGCATCGACGGCGGCTTCACCTCCGTCATGATCGACGCCTCCTCCAAGCCCTTTGCCGAAAATATCGAGATCACGAAGAAGGTCGTCGAGTACGCACATGACCACGGCGTCGTGGTCGAGGCCGAGCTCGGCACCCTCGCCGGTATCGAGGACGAGGTCAAGGTCGCCGCGCACGAGGCGTCCTACACCCATCCCGAAGAAGTCGAGGAATTCGTCTCCAAGACCGGCTGCGACTCCCTTGCCATCGCCATCGGCACGAGACATGGCGCTTACAAGTTCAAGCC
>URWG01000020.1 GCA_900551495.1 uncultured Eubacteriales bacterium | reverse complement strand
GGCGCAAGGCAAGTGGATACGCGTCACCCCCAGGCCCCCGCCGATGACCAGCGCAGTCTTGTCCTTCACCTTTTTCACACGGATACCCGCAACGTCGGGCACCTTTTCATACAGCGTCGAATGCGCCGCGAGGAAGCCCTCCGCCGTTTCGCGCACGCAGTTCTCCGGCAGATTGATGATTTTTTTCATTGCTCGCTCCCCGCCTTTTCCGTATATTCGCGCATTGCGCGCAGGATCAGCCAAACCGAGGTCGCTCCGGCATCCTGATAGCCGACGGCACGCTCCATCAGCGATTTTGCTCGTCCGAATTTTGCCTGATAGCTCTTCGTCGCCTCCACGCCGCCGAGCGCAGCCTCCTCCGCCAGCCGCAGCATGACCGTCAGGTCGCCGCCGTCATAGCCCTGCATTGCCGCGACCGCCGGTGCCAGCGCATCGACCATCGTCTTGTCGCCGACCTCCGCCTTGCCGCGAAGCTGTATCTGCGCGAGGCTGTCGGCAAGCCAAGCCGCCATTCCGCCGCAGTCGAGCGTTGCCGAGGGAGTCTTGCCCTTCGCGCCGCCGAGAAACATCGTGCCGAAGATCACGCCCGACGCGCCGCCCATGGACATCAGCATCGCCTTGCCCGTCTCGCTGAGGAGCTGATAGACGTCCGTCCCCTCCTGCGTCGCGGCAAGCTTCGCCTTGACCTTCTTCATGCCCGTTTCCATGCCGATGCCGTGGTCGCCGTCGCCGATCTTGCTGTCGATCTCGGTCAGAAACGGCTTCTGCGCAATGATCTCATCGGCAACAAAGAGCAGCATCTGCCGCGTTTGCTGCCAAGTCAGTTCTCTCATTTCCGCCACCTCACTGAACATACCCGCAGCACAACCGCCACTGCGTCGGCGCGTCCTCCTCGATGGGAGCGAGCTTCAGCTCCTCAACGAAATGGTTGTCCTTTGCGTCGTCGTTGATCGACGACACCTCGCCGATGATGAGGTCGCCGTCCTCGGGCTTTGCCCAGAACTCGTGATAGATATAAGGGAACAGCGTAATGCTGTTGCCGCCCGTCACCTCGACCACGCCGCCTGCGGGGATCGTTACGGGCAGTCCGTCAAGGCGCAGCTGCACGTCGGATTCGGTATCGATGCCGTAGCCCTGCTCCTTCGGCAGAGAATTGTAGACACGGACACACAGCGTGCCGCCCGCGCGGTTGATGATGTCCTCGGTCTTGGAATAGTGGAAGTGGAACGGCAGCTTCTGCCCCGCTTTCATGGCAATGATCTTCTCGCAGTAGGGCGTTCCCTTGGTGTTGTCGTAGATGTTGCCGTTACGGAGGGTAAAGAGCACCGCGCCGATGCGGTCAAAATCTCCGGAATTATAGTCCGTCACATGCCAGCCCTGCTTGACCGCCGTCATATGCTCAAGCTGCCCGGCGTGCGCCTGCCAGTCCTCCGGCGTCCATGCCGCAAAGGACGGGAGCCGGAAGCCCAGCCGCTTGCACGCCTCCATCGCCCACGCGATCTGTCGGTTGATTTCGGAACGTTTCATAGGTGTTTCATCCTTTCTGTCGTTTACGATCTGCAAAAGGCTTCGATCGCCTGCGTCAGCAGCACGCCGACCACGGCGCCCTGATCTACCCGTCCGGTCGCCTTTTGCGAAAAGACCGCCGCCTTGCCGAATTTCGGCAGCATGGTCTTTGTTGCCTCCAGTCCCTCCTGCGCGCCGCGGTGCGCCGCCTCTGCCACGGCGACCAGCGTGCGCTCGGGGCAGCGCTCCGCCGCCGCAGCCGCCGCATCGACGGCATCGAGCACGGTCCTGTCGCCGACCTGACATTTTCCGCGCTTTTGCAGTCCCTCGGCAAAGCCGCGATAAAACCGCGTCAGCGCCTCGCCGTCCAGCGCCTGCACGTCGCCCACCGACTTCGCGCCGCTCATAATGCCGCTGCCCATCAGCGTCCCCATCGTCGAGGGGACGACGGAGGCAAGCTTCATGCCCGCCTTCATCAGCACCTTGGAGAGCGCAGGCTCGGCGGCTTGCAGCTCCTCAATGATCGCGGGCAGCGCCGTGAAGCCCTTGCGCATTGTCAGCCCAAGGTCGCCGTCGCCCATCTCGGCGTCCAGCTCGCAGAGGTACGCCTCGTTTTCCTGCATGACCGCGCCGATCTGCCGAAACAGCGCGGGAAGCTGTTGAAATTGAATCGCTTCCATTAGTTTTCCTCCTTCAGCAGTCGGCGGATGCTCTCCGCCATGCTGTTGAGAATCAGATAGCAGCTTGTCGCGCCCGCGTCCGGAACGCCGCGCGAACGCTCCCCCAAGCGGCTGGCGCGACCGACCTTGGCAATCATGCCCTCCGTCGCCTGCCAGCCCGTGCGGGCGGCAGTCTGCAAGGTCTGCAGGGCGGTGTCGAAGTCCGCGCCCTGCCGCAGCGCCTCGGAATAGGCGTCCAGCGCGGGCAGAAGCGTGTCGAGCAGGGTCTTGTCGCCGCGCTTTGCGCTGCCGATCTCCTGCACCGCTTCAATCGCGTTCTGCAGCATCTGTTCAAACAGCGCCGCATCGATCTGCTGCGCCCCCTCGCAGGAGGCGGACAGCTCGTCGAAGAACATACCGTACAGCGGTCCCATCGAGCCGCCGATGTCCTCCAAAAGCGTTTTGCCGAGCGTCGCAAGTCCCTCGGAAAGCCCGTACTGCGTGCCGCGGAGCCGCTCGGCGCAGAGCGTGAAGCCCTTGCTCATATTGATCCCGTGGTCGCCGTCGCCGATTCTGCCGTCGATCTCGCTGAGATAATCGCGGTTGGCGCAGATCGTGCGGATCAGCTCGTCCACGATCACGCCGCCGTCAAGGTTTCGAAATTCCATTGCCGTCTCCTCCTTACCGCTGCGTCAAGCCGACGGAGGCGGTCGGCGCGTCGAAGCACGCCTTCAGCTCCTCGTCCAGCTTGGTCAGCGTCAGCGTGATGCCCTTCATCTCCAGCGAGGTGAAGTAGTTCCCGACATACGCCTTATAGACGCGGATGCCCTTCTCCTTCAGAAGCTCCGCCACCGCACCGTAGGCGATGTACTGCTCCATGACCGGCGTCGCGCCCAAGCCCGAGAGAATGACCGCGACCTCGTCTCCCGCCGCAAAGGGCAGGTCGGGAAGAATAAGGTCCAGCATCTGCCGCGCCATTTCGTTCGCGGTTTTCAGCGGCTCCACGCGGACGCCCGGCTCGCCGTGGTGTCCGACGCCGACCTCCATCGTGCCCTCGGCGATCTGAAAATTCGGATGACCGACGGCGGGGATCGTGCAGGGCGCAATGCCGATACCGACCGAGCGGGTTTTATCGACCGCCTTCTGCGCCGCGGCGATCACCTCGTCAAGGCAAGCACCCGCAGCAGCCTTCGCTCCCGCGACCTTCCACATCACGATCTCGCCCGCGCCGCCGCGCCGCTTCTCCGCCTCCTCCTTCGGGGCGGAGGCGCAATCGTCGTTGGCGACGACCGTTTTGACCGTCAAGCCCTGCCGTTTGGCATTGCGGACGGCAATTTTTACGTTCATATTGTCCCCTGCGTAGTTTCCGTAGAGGCACGCAACGCCCGCGCCGCCGTCCGCCGCGTGAAAGGCGTCGAGAAACGCGTTTGCCGTGGGGGAGGAAAAAATTTCTCCGACCGCGACGGCGTCACAGAGGTTTTCGCCGACATAGCCGATGAACGCAGGCTTATGACCGCTGCCGCCGCCGGTGACAATACCGACCTTGCCCTGAATCGGCGCCTTTGCCGCGCGGAAAACACGGGGATTCTCCGTCGGAGCGACAAGCTCGGGGTGTGCTGCGGCAAAGCCCTTGAGCATATCCTCTACGGCGAATTCCGGCTGATTGATAACATAATTCATTGCAGTTTCTCCTTATTTCTCGCCGCAGTACGAATAAAACGGCGTGTTGACGGGCAGATCGAGCCAGCCCTTCAGCTCCTCGTCCAGCTCCATCACGCTGATCGACGCGCCCGCCATCTCCATCGAGGTGGCAAATTCGCCGACAAAGCTCCGCACGATCTTAACGCCCTTTTCCGCAAAGCTTTCGATCGCATTTCCGGCAAGGATGTACAGCTCCTCCAGCGAGGTTGCGCCAAGCCCGTTAATGAGCAGCGCCGCCTCCCCGCTGAACGGGCGGTCGTTCAGAAGATCGTTGACCGACGACGCGGCAAGCTCCTTTGCCGTGCGGATCGGACCGTTCCAGATGCCCGGCTCGCCGTGGATGCCCATGCCCATCGCCATTTCACCCTCGGCGAGCGTGAAATTCGCGTGACCGATCTCGGGAATGATGCACGGCGAAAGCGCAAAGCCGACGGTGCGGGTGCGCTCCTTTGCCTTCTGCGCGGCGGCGAGCACCTCGTCCAGCGTTCCCATCTGCGCTGCCTTCGCACCGGCGCACTTATACATGAAATAGATACCCGCAACGCCGCGGCGTACCTCCGCACGCTCGGGCGGGGCGGAATGGATATCGTCGGCGCCGACGATAGAGCGCGTTTCAATGCCCTCCATCTCGCAAAGCTCCGCCGCCATGTCAAAGTTCATAATGTCACCGGTATAATTGCCGTAGAGATACAGGACGCCCGCGCCCTGCTCGACCTGACGGCTGACATTGAAAATCTGCTCCGCGCTGGGTGACTGGAACACGCCGCCGACCGCGCAGCCGTCCAGCAGATTTTCGCCCACATAGCCCAAAAACAGGGGCAGATGTCCCGTGCCGCCGCCGGTGATGATGGCGACCTTTCCGGCAACGGGGCGCTTGGTGCAGTAGCAGCGCAGGTCATCCTCCGCGCAGCAGACACGCTCGGGATGCGCCGCATAAATGCCGCGCAGCATATCGTCGGTGTAATTGACGGGATCGTTGATGATTTTTTTCATATCTCGTTTCAGCGACCGCTTGAGTCGCCCTGCTCCTTTCAGATTGGTGTGTCAAACGGGTTTTCCGTCGGATAAAGCATCGAGCGCGGACGGTTGAAGCCGATCTCCGTCACGCCGAGACAGCGCAGCGCCTCGAAGATCGCCTTCCCGTGCGAGCCGAACACCACAGCGCCGTGGTGCGGGAAATTGTGCTCGAGCAGCTCGTGGCGGTAAAAGCGCGGCATTTCGCGGATACCGAAAATACCGATGCCGCCGTAGGAGCGCGTCGCCACGGGCAGCACCTCGCCCTGCGCCACATACGCACGCAGGCGGCTGTCCGCCGTGCTTTGCAGACGGTAGAGCGTGACCGCGCCGGCTTTGATGTCGCCCTCCAGCGTGCCGTTGGTCTTTTCGCGCGGAAGCGTGCGCGACATGATGATATGGTAGCCCATGCGATGCTCCCGCAGATTGCAGACCGACACGTTGCCGCAGTGGAAGCCCATGAACAGCTCGTCGTTGCGGTAGGCGAAGCGTCCGTCAATGTCCTGCGTATAGAGGTCCGCCGGGACGGTGTTGTTGATGTCCAGCAGCATGGGGACGCTCTCGGAAACGCACAGCCCGAGGTATTCGCTCAGTGCGCCGTAAATATCGACCTCGCAGGATACGGGAATCCCGCGGGCGGTCAGGCAGCTGTTGACATAGCACGGGACAAAGCCGAACTGCGTCTGAAACGCGGGCCAGCACTTGGCTGCGACGGCAACATAGCTGCGGCTGCCGCGATGCGCCTCGATCCAGTCCAGCAGCGTCAGCTCGTACTGCGCCAGCTTTTCCGGCATCTCGGGCATGGTATTTCCCTCGCCCAGCTCCCGCGCCATATCCGCGGCGACGGCGGCGATACGCGCGTCGCCCGCGTGCTTTTGAAATGCCTCGAACAGGTCCAGCTCGGAGTTCTCCTCGATCTCGACGCCGAGGGTATACAGGCTTTTGATCGGCGCGTTGCAGGCAAGGAAGTCCTGCGGGCGGGGACCGAAGCCGATGATCTTCAAATCGCGCAGACCGAGCACGGCGCGGGCGATCGGAAGGAAGCCGCCGATATTCTCCGCGCATTGCGCCGCATCACCGACCGGATGCTCCGGAATGTACGCGCGGATGTCCCGCAGCGCAAGATTATAGCTCGCGTTGAGCAGTCCGCAGTAGGCATCGCCGCGCCCCTGCACCAGATCGTCGCCCGTCTCCTCGGCGGCGGCAAGGAACATCACGGGTCCGCCGAATTCCTTTGCCAGCAGCGTTTCGGGCGTCTCGGGACCGAAATTGCCGAGGTAGACGACCAGCGCATTGCAGTCGGCAGCCCGCAGCTCGGACAGCGCCTGCCGCATATCGTTCTCGTTTTCCACGCAGGTTGGGCAGACGTACAGCGCCCCGCCGCGGGAACGGTAAGCCGCCGCGACCGCCTCACGACGGTTCGAGGAAAGCGTTTTCGGGAAGCAATCGCGGGAAACCGCGACCAGACCGAGCTTGACCTCAGGATAATTCTGCATACCGCGCCTCCTCACTCGCCGAGCAGCTCGACCTCAATGTCCAGCATCTTACAGATCATCCGCAGTTCCTCCACATGGTCGCCGTAGACGGCGTGGCAGTGGTTGGCGCTGAAATGCTCCAGGAAGATGTTGTGGTCAAAGGGCAGCTTGGCGAAATTATGCGGCCATTCCATCGTCGTCTCCGCCATTTTCTCCTCCGGCAGCGTTACGATGTCCGCGGGGATCAGGGTCATGCGGTACTTGCCGCAGCGACGGTTCAGCCGCGCGATGGTTACGTGCCCGGGCTTGGTCATGCAGTTGACGTGGCAGCCGCCGCCCGCATAGATCTCAAGGCACGGATAGAGATTGACGTTTTTCAGATTCTCGGCGGGGTCGTCGCTGCGGCCGGCATAGTAGGTCGATTGCGAGCCGCAGTTGCAGAACACCATCACGTCGTTTTCCGCGTCGTAGTGCCGCACGTCCATGAACAGCACGGGGTCGTGCGTCAGCAGCTTCAGAATCTGCATCGTCAGCGCGG
This sequence comes from uncultured Eubacteriales bacterium, assembly GCA_900551495.1. Taxonomy (GTDB): domain Bacteria; phylum Bacillota; class Clostridia; order Oscillospirales; family Oscillospiraceae; genus JAZOXB01. Next base: position 12,198 of record URWG01000020.1, on the reverse strand, counting down.
CGTCGGAGTCCGCTTCGCAGGCGTAGACCACCGGCTCCTTCTTGCCGTCCCAGTCGTAGGGGTCGTTCATAAACGCCGCCGCAATGCACTCGGTGCAGTAATGACGGCTCATCTCGTAGTGGCACTTGACGCCGATGAAATCATAGTCGTTCTTCGCAACGATCTGCTTAAGCGCCTCGTAGTGCCGAATCTGCGTGCGCAGCTTCTCCTCAGTCAGACGGTTGCCGTCGTAATGGATGCCGCCGCAGTGCTCCGTGAGCCAGTCAAACGCCTTCTGCACCTGCGCCTCGGGGATCGTCTCGGCAATGCGGACGATCTCGGACTGGTCCATGTGGTCCACATCCACGCCGAATTGCTGCTGCCAGTCCTGCATACTGACGGTCGCGCTGTACATACCGAGGCTTCTGCCGCCGATCAGACCGTATTTCTGTCCGTTGAGGGCGCTGACCACATAGGCGCAGCGTGCAAAGCGGACGATCTTTTCCAGCACGGCGGGGTCGTTGAAGTCTCCGGCTGCGCGGAAATGCTCAATGCCGAGATGGTCCAGCGCGCCGCCCGCAGCCAGCATGGAGACCATGCCGGGCCAGTCGGGGAACAGATTGGCGCAGAGCATAAACGGACCCTTGCCGTTTTTGGCGATCACGGCGGAAAAATTCGGATAGGCAAACACACCGTGGGAGATCAGCGTTCCGTCCACGCCGCGGCTCTTGAGCAGCTCCGCCTGCGTTTTGGCTTTTTCGACGGAATCAACAAGGCAGTCGGCAAGCACAACGTCCACGCGTCCGTCCCGCTGCAGCGCCGCAACGATCACGTCCACCTGCGCCTGCACGACGTCCTTCAGAGTTTCATGTACCTCGGGGTCTCCGTCGGAAACGCCGATGATACCAAGGATCGGTTTTCTAAGCATATAGGCTCCTCCGTAACTTTTACATTGCATATTTTAAGGAATTCTCTCCGCTTCCGACGGGCGAAAGCGGAGAGAGCGGCATTATCCGTGGAACTTTTCGTTAAAGATCGCGCTTGCGCCGCCGACGGCATGACGTGCGCCCTCGGCAACGAAGTCCTGATCGCCGCCGATGGTCATGAAGCTTGCGCCGCGCGCAAACCACTGGCTGAGCAGCGTCTCGTTGTAGGAGATCGACGAGCCGAAGGGCTTGCCGTACTCCTTGCATTTTTCCGCGATGTAGTCCAGCTTCTTCAGAAGCTCGGGGTGCTGGAGCTGCGCCAGAATTCCCATCGAACCGGACAGGTCGTACATACCGACGATCACCGCATCGACACCCTCGGTCGAAAGGATCTCGTCGATGTTTTCCACGGCATCAACGTGCTCGATCTGAACGATCTTCCAAATCTTCTTTGCCTTCTCGAAGTACTCCTCCAGCGGCATATTGCCGTAGTCGTTGATCATGCCGGGACCGAAGCCGCGAATGCCCTCGGGCGGATACAGAACGGAGGCGACCGCCTTCTCCGCATCCTTGCGGTTGCAGATCATGGGGAAGATGATGCCGTCAACGCCCATCTCCAGCACGGGCTTGCAGAGCGCGGGATCGCTCCACAGCACGCGGTAGAAGACAGCGACGCCGTTCATCTGCGCGGCGCGGACGTGATTGTAGACATTCTCGATGTCCATTGCGCCGTGCTCGCCGTCGATCCAAACATAGTCGAAACCGTTGCGGCACAGAATGTCCACGGCGGTGCTGTTGCCCCACTTGACGTGCGTGCCGACCACGGGCTGCTTTGCGGCAATTTTTTTGGTTACGTTTTCAATACATTTCATAGCTGTATCCCTTTTCGTTTTATAGATTACTTGCGCAGCTTTGCACTGCGGCAGTTGGCAACAAGAATGACCGCCAAAATGGCGCCCTGGAAGAATTTGCGGACGCCGACATCCAGACCCAGCGCGACCAGCACGCTGGACATCAGCAGGTAAACGATCGAGCCGAGCGCGACGCCGATAAAAGTACCGCGGCCGCCGTTGACGCTGACGCCGCCAATCACCACCGCCGCGATGGTCTGCATGGTGTAGTCCTCGCCCATGCCGAGCTGACCCGCACCGACGTAGCCGATGAACAGCAGTCCGCCGACGCACGACAGCGCACCGGAGATGGTGTAGGCAAGCACGGAGATCAGGTTCATGTTAATGCCGCAGAGCGTTGCCGCCTGACGGCTGGAGCCGACCATGTAAATCGACCGACCGAAGCGGGTGCGGCGCATAATCAGCTCCATCACGATGATAACGACCAGCGCCAAAAGCATCATGGGGCGAACCTGTCCGAACAGCGCCCGTCCGACGCTCGCCAGAGCGGGCGGGATTTTCGCCTGCGGAAGTCCGTCGGTGTACCACATGGTAAAGCCGTTGACGACCGAGCTCATGGCAAGCGTCATTGCCAGCGCCGGAATCCGCAGGAACTGGATGCCCAGCCCGTTAATCAAACCGAACGCGGCGCCGAACGCCAGCGCAATAACAATACCGAGGGGAATCAGCGCGTTGCTGCCGTCCATGTACTTCGCGCCGATGAGCGCACCCATCGAAACGAACGCGCCGACCGACAGGTCAATGCCGCAGTTTCCGGCGAAGAAAACGATCGCCTGACCGACGGAGATGATAACGAGCAAGCCCGCCTGCGTCAGAATACTGGCAATGTTCCGCGAGGAGGCAAAGCCGTCCTTTAGAATCTGACCGAAGGCAAAGAGGATCACGATAGACACCAGCGCGGGAATACACGCCTTTGCATCCACGGAGAGGGAAAAACGGCGTTCCTTCAAAGAATTCATACCGATGTCACCTCCTGCTTGTCCGATTTACGCTTTGCACTGCGCCAGCCTCTGCTGCCGAAGGCAACGATGGTGCCGGCAATGCCGACGAAGATGATAAGTCCCTGCACCAGATTCTGCGCCATCGTCGGGATACGCGCGGCAAGGATCGTGGAAATAATCATTTGCAGGAAGATCGCGCCCCAAACGCCGCCGACCGCCGTTCCCGTACCGCCGGCAAGACTCAGACCGCCGATCACGCACGCCGCGACGCTGTTGAGCGTCAGGGTCAGACCCGCAGTGGGATCGCCGCCGCCGGTACGTGCGGTGTAGCAGATCGAGGCAATGCCCGCCGCGAAGCCGGAGAAGGTGTAGGCGAAGAATTTCATGCTCACAACGCGGATACCGGAGATAAACGCCTTTTCCTCGTTGTTGCCGATGGCGTAGAGCTTCAAGCCGATCGGCGTCCGCATGAGGATGAGCACCAGCGCCAACAGCGCCAGCACGACAACCAGCGACATCGGGATGACGCCGAACACGCGGGAGGCGAACCACTTCACGAAGCTTGAGGGAGACGAGCCGCCGGGGATACGCATGACCCACAGCGCAAGTCCCGCAAAGGCGGACTGGGTGGCAAAGGTCGCCATCATCGGGTTGATGCGCAGGACGGCGACAAGAATGCCGTTGATCGCACCCATTGCCGTTGCCATCACCATGCAGAGCGCCAGTGCCGAGGCAATCGACCAGCCCTTACCGAACAGCGTGACCATCGTCACGTTGCACAGGCAGATGATTGCGCCCACGGACAGGTCAATGCCGCCGGTGATGATGACCATGGAGATGCCGATGGAAAGGCAGAGCAGGGTCGCGTTTGCGCTGAAAAAGCTGTTGATGTACGAGCCGGTAAGGAAGCCGGTCGTGATGAAAATATTCAGGACGATCATCACCAGCGCCAGCAGGAATGCGGGCAGCGAGGGCGACCGAAGCGCTTTGTTTTTCAGTCGTTTCATTGTGCCGCCTCCTTCTGCTGCATCGACATGGATGCCTTTGCGATGTTGTCCTTATTGATGTTCTTTCCGGTCAGGACGGCGGAGATCTGCCCCTCGTACATGACGATGATCTTTGCCGTCGGGGTCATCTGCGCCATGGAGATCAGCTCGTCCTCGTCGCTCGACGCCATCAGGACCGCCGAGCCGTGGCTGGCAAGGTTCACGAAGATCTCATGGATGTCGCGGCGTGCCTGCACGTCCACGCCCTTGGTGGGGTCGTCGGCAAGCACGAGCGTCGGCTTGCTTGCGATCCAGCGGGCAATGACGACCTTCTGCTGGTTGCCGCCGGACAGCGAGAGGATACGGTGCTTCAGCGAGCCGTATTTCACGTTGAATTCCTGTAGCAGCTCCGCCACACCGACCTTTTTCCGATCGCGGAGGACCTGCGTCATAACGACCTCGGCGTTGTCCGAGATGGAGCGCTCGCCGAACACGCCCTCGCGGGTACGGTCGCCGGAGATGAAGGCAAAGCGCTTTTTCACCGCCTCGCGCGGGTTGCGGATGACGGTGCTCTCGCCCTTCAGCTCCACGGCGCACGCGCCGTTCATGCCGAACAGCGTCCGCAGCAGAGTGGACTGCCCGTGTCCCTCCAAGCCGGTAATGCCGATGACCTCGCCCTCCCGAACCTCAAGGGAGATCGGGTCGCGGAAGCCGTCGAGCACCCGTCCGTCAAGCTTGAGAAGCGTTGCGCCGGTATGGGTGTATTCGCCGGGCGTCTCGTCGATCTCCTCCTGCAGGATGTCTCTGCCCGTCATTTGGGACAGGAGGGTGTTCGGCTCGACCTCGTTCATGCGGTAGGTGTCAAGGATGTTGCCGTTGCGCATGACGGTAACGGAGTCGCAGATGGAATACAGCTCCGCCATGCGGTGGGAAATGAAAATGACGATACGGTTTTTCTCCTTGAAGGAGAGAACGGCGCGGCGCACCTTTTCAACGTCGGTGTTGTACAGCGCCGAGGTGATCTCGTCGATAATCAGCACGTCGGGGTCGGCAAGCAGTGCCTTGGCAAATTCGACCATGTACTGCTCGCTGGCGGTCAGCGCGTCGATCTTTTTGTCGCGCAGCTCGGTGATCTCCAGCTCCTGCATCATCGCCTCGGCGCGCTTTTCGATCTCCCGACGGTCGGTAAAGCAGCCCTTGCGGGGAATGTCGCAGATGCTCAGATTCTCCGCTACGGTCAGATTCGTCAGAAGGCTCAGCTCCTGACTGGTCATCACGACCTTTTTGCGCTTTGCCGCCTTGGGGGAATTCACGCGGTAAGGCTCGCCGTGGAGCGTGAAGGTGCCCTTGTCGGGCTTGACAGTACCGGCAAGGATCTTTGCGATCGTGCTCTTGCCGGAGCCGTTGCCGCCGAGTAACGCCCGAACCTCGCCGGGCTCGACGGACAGGTCTGCGTCCTGTAGGGCGATGACCGAGCCATACGCCTTACAGACGCCCTTACAAACCAGACTCATGTGTGCTTCCTCAGTCCTGCGGCTCGGGGTCGCACATCAGGCGCTTGTGGGAACCCCAGTTTTCGCGGGGAACGTCCTCGATCACGACCTGTACATAGTCCTCGGGGATTTTTGCGATACGGGCAAGGCTTTCCGTAATTTCGGTAACCATCTGTCTTTTGCGGTCAACGGAATGACCCTCCAAAATTTTAACGGTAACAAACGGCATAGTGTTATCTCTCCTTTTTTAGTATCTTCCGTAGCGTTCCGCCGCAACGGTGAGCATACGGACATTTTCGTTCGGCGCAACGGGGGGAACGTCGCACCCCGTGCCGAGGATGATGCCGGTCATGCCGCGCGTCTCGTCGAGCACGGCTTTTGCCGCAAGCTCGACCTGCTCGGGCGTCCCCTGCATAATGACCGACGAGGGATCAATGTTGCCGCGGACGGCAACGCCGCCCAGCTCCCGCGCTTCCTTCATGCTGACGGCATAGTCCACATCGAGGCAGGTCGCGCCGGTCGTGCCGAGGTCGGCAAGGATGGGACGAATGTCGCCGCAGACGTGGATCAGCGTGGAGCGGCAGCAGCCGTAGGAATTCAGCTCCTTCGCCCAGATCTTCTGGCGCGGCAGGATGAATTCACGGTATGCCTTGGGGTTAATGAAGTTCGGCGAGCAGAGCGCCTCGCCTGCCTGAATTTGATCGGCGCCCGCGTCGATGAGCTTCTTCGCATAGGTCAATGAGACCTCCAACGAAAAGTCCAGCAGCCGTTCAAAGAATTCCGGCTCGTCCATGATGTCAAACATCAGGTCCTCGACGCCGCGGAGCTGTCCGGCGACATTCATCGGTCCCATGACCGTCGCCGCGACGCAGAGCTTGTCGCCCAGCGCCCGCTTGACCAGCTCGGTTGCCCGCACGACGACGGGCATTCTCCCCGCCGTCAGCGGATCTGGCACGCGGAGGCGGTCAAGGTCCTCCAATTCCTGAATAACAGGCTTTATAATATGAGCAGGTGCGTCCTCGGGCTGTTCGCAGATGCCGCCGCAGGCTTCGCCCTCGATGGCAACATCGGAACCCGCCAGCACCGCGTCATAACCCATATAATCCGCCGCACGGATCAGGCAGTCCGCCATGACCTCGGGATCGGTGGCGTATTTTCTGATCTTTACGCCGGTCACTCTTGTGCTGGAATAGTGATGGATCGGGAATACCGGCACTCGATCGACCTTTTGCAGGTGCAGCGCGGCATCCATGCGTTCATAGCCGTTCATATACGCACATTCTCCTTTGTTCCGATTTGATTTGCCGCAGCTCAATCCAATGCGAAGGCGGTCGCGGCGGTCCGCCATAGCACGTCCTCCGTCTGCTTGTCGCTCAGCGGCAGGCTGCGGAAAACGGCGATACCTGCGGGAACGTTCAGCAGTGAATCGGAGCCGAACATCACGCGCTCCGAGCCGATCGCAGCGATCGCACCCGCGACATCCTCCACGCTGCACCACGACATCTCAAGGCAGACATTGGGGCACTCCTGTGCCAGCACGATCGCCTCTCCCGTGAAGTAGCCCGCGCCGGAATGGGCGAGGACGAACCGCGTGTCCGAAAATTCCTTTGCCAGCGGCAGCAGCAGCGACGGCAGAGCAAACGGTGCGCCGGGACCGGTGTGGATATTGACGGGGACCTTCAGCAGCGCGGCAGTCTCAAACGCGGTACGCGCATCAGCGCTGTGGGGATGCAGTGCATGACCGATGGTGTGCAGCTTGAGCGCGCAGAAGCCGTATTCTTCAATGTATTTACGCATTTTATCCTGATAAGCCGCCTTACTCATCAGGTGCGGATTGACGCTTGCCAGTCCGTAGAAACGCTTGGGATAGCGCTTGGTCATATCATAGATGCGGCGATGGACCTCCGCCTCGTCGGAGGCGCCGGGGTACGGCTGAACTACGGACGCATCCACGCCGTAGCGGTCCATGTTTTCCATCAGGACTTCCTCCGTGACGTTGCAGCCGAACACGCGGCAGTCACCGAGGTGCATATGAGAGTCAATGATTTTCATTGCGGATTCTCCTTTCGTTCGACGGGATGGAGGCTTTGCTTCGGATACGGTGCAGGGGAAACCCGCATCTGCTGAGTTTCCCCCGCCGCAATTTTCTTTATTTGTGATCAGTTCCAGTAGGGAGAGGCATCCATGCCGAACAGAGAGGCGACAAACGCATCGTCGTAGTAAAGCTGGATGGCTGCGGTCTCCGCCTTGCCCTCCATCAGTGCATGGGCTTCATCAAGGCTCATGACCTTGGTGTCGGGGAACTCGCTGAGCCAGTCGGGGTTCATTTCGCTCTCTTCCATGACGAGGTACGGCATCGGCAGGGAGATCCAGTTCTCAATGGTCGGGTCGATCTGGTTGGGAACGAACTTTGTCTCGTCGAAGGTGTAGCCGTCACACATATAAACGCAGCAGTCGGCGAGGATGGTGCCGGTAGCATAGGGAGAGTTCGGAACCATGATGGAGTCCAGCGTCTCCTGGTTGTCGTACCAATACTGGATGAAGGAATTGAAGTAGTCGCCGCCGGTGGGAACGGTTTCCATGCCCGCGTTCAGGAAGGCGTTGATGATGCCGTATGCCATGCCGTCCTCGCAGAACACCGCGTCGATGTCCTCTCCGTAGGTGGACAGGAAGGTTGCCATTTCGGTCTGTGCGTCGGCATCGTTCCAGTAGCCGTTGCCCTTTGCAAGGACGTTGATGTCGGGATACTTGTCGAAAACTTCCTGTGCTGCCTGCTCAAACAGCTCGCAGGAGGTCTGACCGGCAACGCCGAAGATTTCAACAACATTGCCCTTACCGCCGAGCTTTTCAGCCAGGTAGCAGGCTTCCGCTCTGCCGTAGATCGTGCCGAGGTTGGCGGAAACGCAGGGAACACCCTCTGCCGGGGTGATGGTATTGCCGAGGAGGACCTTGACGCCCTTCTGCTCGGCTTCTTCAAGGAAGCTCGCGATGGAGGACGGGGAAACGGCGTCAACCATGATCAGGTCCCAATCCTCGTGGAGAAGCTGGTTGAGCTGGTTAAGCTGCTCGGTAACGTCGGAGTTGCAGGCAACGTAGGTGTAGTCGGAAACGATGCCCTTTTCCTTGTAGGCTTCAAAGCGGGTGGTGACCGCTTCTTCGTACTGGGTTCTCCAGCTGTTGCCGTAGAAGTTACTGGTGAAGGCGATCTTGTAGCCCTCGCCGGACGATGCCTGTGTCTCGTCGTTATTGACGGACGTGTCGTTGTTTTCCGTGGGCGCGTCGGTCGGGGTCGCGGGGTCCTCCGTGCAGCCTGCGAACAGGCAAAGCAGCAGGGTCAGTGCGAGGATCATTGCAAGTGCTTTCTTCATGTGTTTTTCCTCCTGTTGTTTTCTTTCTGTCCTTTTTTCTATCAGCATTGATGCGGCGCAGGAGGTGTGCCTCCCGCCTGCACGGCATCAAAACCTACAAGCTCCGTGCGCCTCAATACTTCCCGTACTTCCGCGCCGCCTCCGCATAGGCGTACATATTTTCCACAGGCGTCGCCACCGAGACGTCGCAGCCGGTGCCGAGAATCAGCCCCGCGCCCTTCGCGTCGTCCATGACCGCCTTGACCGCCGCATCGACCGTCTCGGGCGTTCCCTGTACGAGAACACTGCTCGGGTCGATGTTGCCGCGCACCGCCGTGCCCGAAAGCCGCCGCGCCTCACTCATGGCGACGGGGTAGTCCACGTCGATGCAGTCAAAGCCCGCGTCCTTCAAATCCGGGAGAATCGCCGTCGTATGACCGCAGACGTGCATCAGCGACAAGCCACCCGCCTGATGCACCGCCTCCGCCCATTTCTTTTGGCGCGGCAGGACGTAGGTGCGATACATATTCGGACTGATAAAGTTCGGAGACGCCAGCGCCTCGCCCGCAAGAATCATGTCCGCGCCGTATTCGATCAGCTTTACGGAGTAGCGGATGGACACCTCAAGGGAAAAATCGAGCACCGCCTCGAGCATCTCCGGATCGTCTATGCTCAGATACATCAGCTCCGTAATGCCGAAAAACTGTCCCGCATTGTTGATCGGACCGTTTGCGCAAGAGATGACGAAGCCCTCCTTGCCCACGGCGTCCTTGCAGCGGCGGGTCGCCTCCAGCAGCATCGGCAGCCGCCCGTCCTTCTCGGGGTCGGGGGCGCGAACGGCGGAGAGGTCGGTATTCTCGGTCAGAATCGAGGAAAGAATGTGCATCGGCGCGTTTTCCGGCTGCTCCACGGGGCAGCCCAGCGCCTCGGCTTCAATGGCAACGTCCGTGCCGAGCATTACGGAGTCGAAGCCGAAGGTCCGCGTGACGTTCAGCGAGCACTCCGCCAGCGTCTGTGCGTCCGTCGCATACTCGCGGACGGTCTTGCCCAGCAGCTTCGCGCCGCCGTAGTGAAACAATGGGGAAACCGGCACTCGATCGGACGGCTGAAAGCGAAGCGCCGCCATCATACGTTCATAGCTTGTCATTTGTTCCATGTTCTTCCCCTTTTAACGCGGTTGGTTTTGTGATTTTGCTCTAATTCTGTTCGGCATTTCGAATTATGTTTTGTATTACGAACTATTAACAGTTTACTCCGCGTTTTCCACTTTGTCAAGTCGGCATTTTTCATAGAATCCTCCGCGCGATTTTGTATATTTTGCTATCGACAGAACACAAAAAGCACCTGCTGTTCGTTATCACGAACAGCAGGTGCAGAGCTTGTCAAAAACTATTCTGCATGTCATTGCGAGGAGCAAAGCGACGTGGCAATCTCGTGTAGGCAGTTTCGAATTCGCCGAAAACTCCATGAAAATCAAAACAATTCTGCGAGATTGCCACGACCCTTTCAGGGTCTCGCAATGACAAACCGGACTTTTTTGGCAGTCTGGGATTCTTGATGAAATATTTTAATCAAGAATCAGTATTACAGCGATGCGGATTTTTTGCCGTATTTTCTCGCCGCGCGGAACATGGCGACGATATTCTCCGGCTTCACGTCCTCCTGAATATTATGTGCCGCGGCAAAAATGTAGCCGCCGTTTTTGTTCATAATTCCCATCATGTGCGCGACCTCGCGCTCGACGTCCTCCTCCGTTCCGAAGGGCAGCACCTGCTGCGTGTCGAAGCCGCCGTGGAACACGATCTGATCGCCGTACATCGGCTTGATCTTCTCCGGCTCCATATCGACCGCGCCCGGCTGGATGGGATTGAGGATCTCAACGCCGCAATCCACCAGGTCGGGGATCATTTTCGCGACGCTGCCGCAGCTGTGATGCAGGATCGCCGCATCGGTAAACTGCTGCGTATAGCGCAGGCGCTCCTTGAAGTACGGCTTGACCATTTCGTCAAACATCGGCATGGAAAGGAACTGCGAGTGCTGCGTTGCATAGTCGTCGCCGCTGACGATCACATGGATGTACGGACCCAGCTCGTTCAGGTACAGCTCTAATACCCGCTTTTGGTACGCCAGCACGCGCTTGGAATACTCGTGGATGAAGTCGGGGTCGGCAGCCATTTTGCACAGATAGTCGTCAAAGCCGCACATCCAGCACCCCAGCTCGAAAATACCGTAGGTCGGGAGGTCCGCCACGACGATATAATCCGTGTTTTCGTAGAGAAATTTTGCCCGCTTTGCCTCGCGGCGAATGCTCTCCATATCGATGGAATCCGGGTCGGGCCACGGGAAGTCCTCTAAATCCTCGACCTCTTTGTCACGCAGAGGACTTTCGATGATGTCCCAGTAAAGCCCCGTGAACTTCCGACGGATGCTCCATTCGTCGATATACTCGTTTTTGGACAGAATTTTCCACGTTGAGCGGCACGGGATCTGCACGGCGCCGACGCCGCGGGTGTCAATGTCCAGCGCCTCGACCAGCCGATCGTCCAGCCGATAGACCTGTCCCCATTTCAGGATCTCGTCGTTTTCGGCGTCCTTGTTCTCCAAGCCGAGCAGGTGCATCAGCCCCGCGTAGCTCTTGCCCATCATGGTCGAGAGCGGGCAGCCCCCGAGGTCCAAAATCGCGTCGTCGGGCTGCTCGTGGGCAAGGATTTTCTTAAAATTCTCGCGTCTACCCATCGCTTCTCTCCTTAATCAAACTTCGGCGGCTGGTTGTCCTTGGAGGCGCAGTAGGCATTATTGTCGCCGGTGTCGATCTGGACGAGGCGGCTGGTGCCCATGCGGACGGCGCCCGCCTTGACCATCGCAATTACGTCGTCGCGGTTCATAATGCCGGTAGATGCCTTGACGCGCAGCCGATCGCCGACGACGCGCTTCATGAGCTGCACATCCGCGACCGTCGCGCCGCCGTTGCCCATACCCGTTGAGGTCTTTACAAAATCCGCACCCGCAAGCTCCGAAAGAACGCAGGCGGCGATCTTCTCCTCACGCGTCAGATAGCAGGTTTCGATAATGACCTTGACGATCTTGCCCGCTGCGGCATCGACGACCGCCTTGATGTCATTATAGACGATCTCATAATCCTTGTCGCGCAGGGAGCCGATGTTGATGACCATGTCGATCTCATCGGCGCCGTCGGCAATGGCAAGCTTCGTCTCCAGTGCCTTGACCTCGGGGCGGTTCGCGCCGAGCGGGAAGCCGACGACGCACGCCGTCCCGATGCCCGTTCCCTCCAGCTCCTTGTGGACGAGGGCAACATTGACGGGATTCACGCACACGGACGCGCCGTTGTGGTCCCGTGCCTCTTGGCAGAACTGACGGACGATATGCTTCGGCGTGTAGGCGCGCAGCACGGTGTGGTCGCAGTATTTGCCGAGCGGCAGCAGCACGGGGTATTCCTTCGCAGGCGCCGTGTCCGCGTTGATCTCAGCGATCTTTTCTTCAATGATCTTCTCAAAATCCATGTTCGTTTCTCCTTTACTATACTGATTCTTGATTAAAATATTTCATCAAGAATCCCATGTGCTGCGCACACTCGCATCGTGCGAACGCACGATG